>BBFS01000080.1 GCA_001313365.1 Paenarthrobacter nitroguajacolicus JCM 14115 | reverse complement strand
CGCGTTTGAGCCTCAAAACGCGCACAAATGCGACTCAGTTGGGTGCGGTAGATGGGTTACGCGGACTTCTGCGCCACGAGCTCGATCTCCACCAGCATCTGGGGGGGATCCAGGAATGGCAGGACGTGCACCAAGGCCAGTGTGGGACGGATCTCGCCGAAGACCTCACCGTGAGCGCGGCCGGCGTCCTCCCATTTGCTGATGTCCGTCAGGTACAGCTTGGACTGGACGACGTCCTCGTAAGAGAACCCGGCGTCTTCGAGCACAGCGCCGAGCTTCTCCAGGATGTACTTGGTCTGCGAGTAGAAGTCGTCGCCAACAATCGCCTGTTTGCCATCAACGAGCCCTGAGGCAGCCGTGGCAGAAATGAAGAGTGTGTTGTCCACCTGGACTGCGCGGGAGTAACCCAGAGTCTGCTCCCAGACTGAACCCGTGCCGAATGTCTTGCGCATGCCGCGCCTTTCCTGTCGCTTTCGCACGGTCCGTTGACCGGCGTTTACGAAGGAAACTTTATGACCGCGGGAGGTCCAGCCGGTAAACGAACAGCTTTATGTCGGTGCCGGGAACGAACCAGTCGCGGTGCGGGACGCGGTCAAAACCCGTCCGCGCATAGAGGGCGTTGGCGCTTTCCCACGTGGCGCCCGTAGTAAGGGACACAGCCTTGATGCCATTCATGGCTTTGGCTTGGTCGACGACGGCCTGCACCAACGCGCGGCCCGCACCGGAGCGCTGGACTGCCGGATCCACCACGAGGGTACGCAGTTCAAGTTCGTCTTCCAGGCCGATGTCGGAGAAGCCGCCGCCTGCCGGTGCTGCCGTCACGGAGCCGATGACCTCACCGTTGCGCTCTGCCACCAGGATCTCTGCGTGCTCCGCGCGTCCGGCCACGTCCTGGAGCTTCTTCAGGTACGGGTGATCGGCGTCACCGTAGTACCCCCGCGGTGACGTAGGAGTCCTGCGTAATGCGGGCAACGGCGTCGTAGTCTTCGGGCAGGGCGGGACGGACGGTAATCTGCGAAAGCACCTACCAATGGTAGTCGCCCTTCACGCACCTACAACGCTAAATGCGCCTTTCCGTGATGGAACTATCAGTCACGAACGGAACGCACGACGCCGGGTGGTTGACTCCCGCTGTTCCTCTCCGGTTCCGTCGGGCTGCCGATTGTGTTGCCTCGCATGGCGTCGAATTGAGCCGCGTTGCGTGCCGTGAACCCCGGTTTCGTGCTGTTGCGGGCAAATGTCGAAACGCTGGCGCAGGGTATTGCGGGCGTGCTTGAGTTGCCACACGGCGAAGTACTGACGCCTCATAGCCGTGACAACTTCGTGGATACAGAACAGGAGGAACAGATGCCCGCGACCGATTTCCAAACACACCTAGCGCAGGCTCACTCCTGCTGTCCGTCCTGCCTTCAGAACTAGCGATCTGCAGCGCTGCCCGTTGAAGCCTTCGGCTCCGGTCCAGCGAAACCCTCCCGCACCTGAAAGGCTTTTGCATGCTTCCCGCGTCCCTCCGCGCCCAAAAACTCCCCCAAAACACCTAACCGCCGCCACGTCCTTGCCGCCCTCCTGGCCATCCCGGCCTCGGCCTGCTCACCGCCTGCGGCGGAGCAGCCACCGCAGGCGGACAAGCAACGCAAGCGGCCCAAGTCACGGCACCACTGGCAACCACCGTCCCGGAAGGGACCACGTTGGTGGTGGGCGACCCCCCCTCCGTACAAGTCGCACTGGAATTGTCCGGCCTGGACAAGAAACTCAGCTTCCCCCCCGTGAAGTTCGCCAACATTTCCGGTGGCCCTGCCACTACTGAAGCGTTCCGGGCCAACGCACTTGATGTGGGATCCGTGGCCGACATCCCACCCATTCACGCAACATGGACCGGCCTGGATGTCCGCATCGTCGCCAGCGTCTATCGGCAGGATGCCGTGAACCACCCCCCCTGTACGAACTCGGCGTGGCACCCGGGGGGGCCGGCATCACCGACCTTCAAGGCCTTCGCGGCAAGAAAATCGCCTACAGCCCCGGCCAGGCACAGGGCGCCTTGGTGTTGCGGATCCTCGAAAAGGCCGGACTCCAGCAAAGCGATGTGAAGCTCGTGGAACTGCCCAGCACCGGCGACACCTACTCCACAGCCCTCTCCAGCAAGCAGGTGGACGCCGCGCCACTCGGCGGTGTCCAGATCAAGCGCTACCTCGCCAAATACGGCGCCGACGGCGGAACCACCCTGCGGCACGGTCTCAGGGATGACCCCCGGCCACCTCTACGCGCCAGCCAAGGTGCTGGATGACCCAGCCAAAGCGGCGGCGCTCGCCCAATACGTCGAGCTCTGGGGGGGACAGGCCCAACGCTGGATCCAAGACCACCCCAAAGAATGGCTCGAAGGCTACTACGTCAAGAACCAAGGGCTATCCGCTGAGGACGGCCAGTACTTGATTGATGCCGCCGGCGAGCGCGACCTCCCCCCCACCTCATGGACGGAAGCCATTTCCCGCCACCAGCAGACTATCGACCTCCTTGCCAAGGAACAGAAGAAGCCCGAGCTGGACGCCGCCAAGCTGTACGACCTCCGGTTCGAGGCCATTGCCGGGACGGCTTACGCGGCAGCCGGGAAGGGAGCATAGCCATGACTACAACTGCCGCCCGGCACGCAACTACGCTGACCACTTCCCCGCCAAGGGGGGGCGACGTCGCAGCTCCCCCCCCGGGTGCCGTCGTCGAGCCTCACCTTGACCCGGCCCTCACGGGAAGGCCTGATGTCCGCCCGACGAGCCGTCGACTGGGTCCTGGCAAGCGTCGCCGTTTTGCGGGTTTGGTGGGTCCCGCCGCGCTGATCCTGATATGGGTGGTTGCCTCGGCTACAGGCCTGCTTGACCCGCGCATCCTGTCCGAACCGTGGACCGTGGTGTCCACGGCGGGCGAGTTGATCGCCGATGGCCGGCTACAGGAGAACCTGGCGATCTCGGCACAGCGGGCAGGTTTGGGGGGGCTCTTCTTCGGCATCGTGGTGGGTGCGTTGCTTGCGGTCCTGTCCGGATTGAGCCGCGTGGGCGAATCCCTGATCGACGGTCCGGTGCAGATCAAGCGGGCGATTCCCGGTCTCGCCTGATCCCGCTGCTCATCCTCTGGTTTGGCATCGACGAAACCATGAAGGTCCTCACCATCACTCTGGGAGTTTTCGTTCCGATCTATCTCCAAACTCATGCCGGTTTGCGGGGGGGCATAGACCTGCGGTATGTCGAACTGGCACAAACCGTCGGCCTTAGCCGGGCCGGATTCATCCGCCGCGTCGTCTTGCCGGGGGGGCTCTGCCGGGGGGGTTCTTCCTGGGACTCCGCTTCGCAGTCACCGGCGCGTGGGTGTCGCTGGTGGTAGTGGAACAGATCAACTCAACCAGTGGCATCGGCTACATGATGGAGCTCGCCCGCACGTACGGCCAAACGAACATCATCGTCCTGGGCCTGGCCGTCTATGGCGTCCTCGGCCTGCTTTCCGACGCCGCTGTCCGGCTCCTCGAACGAAAGGCACTGTCATGGCAACGCACGCTGGCGGGCTAGGCACACCGCGCACCGGCTCCTCCTACGAGGTCTCTGTCCGCAACCTCATCCGCAGCTTCGGCCCGAAGGGCGTCCTCAACGGAGTCGACCTCGACATTGCACCCGGCGAGTTTGTGGCCCTCCTCGGCCCGAGCGGCTGCGGCAAGAGCACCCTGCTGCGGGCCCTCGCAGGCTTGGACCGCGATGTCCGGGGCAGCGGCGTGGTGAAGGTGCCGGACCAGGTGTCCGTAGTTTTCCAGGATTCCCGCCTGCTGCCGTGGGACAGCGTACTGGCAACGTCACTTTGGGGCTCAGGGATCACGACGCCGATGCCCGTGGGCGCCACGCCCTGACCGAGGTGGGACTTGCCGGCCGCGAGAAGGCCTGGCCGCATGAGCTGTCCGGCGGTGAACAGCAACGCGTCGCTTTGGCGCGGTCGCTGGTTCGTGAACCCAAGCTGCTCTTGGCCGATGAACCCTTCGGTGCCCTCGACGCCCTCACCCGGCTAAAGATGCATGTGCTGTTGAAGGACCTCGTCGCCGCCCATCGCCCGGCGGTCCTCCTCGTAACCCACGACGTCGACGAAGCCATCACGCTGGCCGACCGCGTCGTCGTCCTCCGCGACGGCCGCGTCTCCCTTGAGCGCAAAGCCGGGACCGCCGTCGACCATTCAACGCTGAGGGGGGGCGAACTGCTCGAAGCCCTCGGCGTCCACGCTGCTGCCTAAACCCTCATATTCAATCCAAGGAGAAACCCCATGACTGAACCACAGCGCAAACTTCACCTGAACGCTTTCCTCATGAGCACAGGCCATCACGAAGCATCGTGGCGGCTGCCCGAAAGCGACCCTTTGTCCTCCACCAAGGTGGAGCACTACCAGCATCTGGCCCGCACCGCTGAACGCGGAAAGCTGGACTCCATCTTCTTCGCCGACTCGCCCGTCCTGTTCGGCGAGGTGGGTCGCCGTCCTGCTGGCAAACTGGAGCCCACGGTACTGCTGACCGCCATTGCAGCGGTCACGCAGAGGATCGGTTTGATCGCCACCGCCTCGACTACCTACAACGACCCCTTCAACCTGGCACGCCGCTTTGCTTCAGTGGACTGGGTCAGCGGCGGCCGCGCCGGCTGGAACGTCGTCACGACGGCGGGACCGGATGCCGCGCGCAACTTCGGCGTCGATGACCAACCGCACACGCCGTCCGCTATGAGCGGGCTGCCGAGTTCATTGAGGTGGCGCAGAAGCTCTGGGACAGCTGGGAAGACGACGCCGTGCTGGCGGACAAGGCCGAGGGCGTGTGGGGCGATGACAGCAAGATCCGGGCCATTGAGCACGAAGGCAAGCACTTCCGTGTCCGCGGACCGCTCAATGTCCCCCCCGTTCGCCGCAAGGGCACCCGCTGATCGTGCAGGCCGGTTCTTCCGAGGACGGCAAGAAGCTGGCGGCGCAGTACGCCGAAGCTGTCTTCACCGCACACCAGACCTTGGCCGATGCCCAGGCCTTCTATTCAGACCTCAAGGCACGTACCGCAGCCGTGGGCCGTGACCCGGAAGGCATCAAGATCCTGCCGGGCATCGTCCCCCGTTATAGGTTCCACAGAGGCTGAAGCCTGAAGCTTGAGCGCGAGCTCGACGAACTCATCAAGCCCGAGTACGCCCGGGAGCAGTTGGCCAAGACACTGCGCCTGGCCCCGGAAGACCTTCCCCCCCTGGACCGCCAACTGCCCGCAGACCTGCCCTCCGAGGAGGATATTGAAGGAGCCAAGAGCCGCTACACGTTGATCGTGGAACTGGCCCGCCGCGAGCAGCTCACCGTTCGCCAGCTGATCGGCCGCCTGGGTGGAGGACGAGGCACCGCACCTTCTCCGGAACACCCGAGCAGGTTGCCGACGCCATCCAGGACTGGTTCTTTGCCGGCGCCGCAGATGGCTTCAACATCATGCCGCCGGTCCTCCCCCCCTCCGGTTTGGAGATCTTCGTCGACCAGGTGGTGCCGATCCTCCAGCAACGCGGCCTGTTCCGCACCGAATACACCGGGTCCACACTGCGGGGGGGCACTACGGCCTGGCCCGGCCCGAGAACCGTTTTGCCGGTTCCGAGGGCAAGCAGCTCACGTCCATCGGGTCGGCGTTCTGATGACGGAATACCGGAACCTGGGCCGAACGGGCGTCAAGGTCAGCCAGCTGACGTTGGGGACCATGATGTTCGGGGGGGCCATCGGAAATCCCGACCACGATGACAGCATCCGCATCATCCATCGGGCGCTGGACGCCGGCATCAACCTGGTGGACACCGCCGACGTGTATTCCCAGGGCGAGTCAGAGGAAATTGTGGGCAAGGCCCTGCAGGGTCGGCGCGATGAGGTCATTCTGGCCACGAAAGTCCACGGACGCCTCGGCGACGACGTGAACCAAGCCGGCAATTCGCGCCGTTGGATCATCCGGGAAGTCGAGGACAGCCTCCGCAGGCTGCAGACAGACTGGATCGACCTCTACCAGGTGCACCGGCCCGATCCCGACACGGACATCGACGAGACCCTGGGAGCGCTCAGCGACCTCGTCAACCAAGGCAAGATCCGTTACATAGCACGTCCACGTTCCTCCCCCCGGGCAGATCGTCGAAGCCAGTACGTGGCCCGCGAGCGCACCGGGAGCGGCCGGTCACCGAACAACCGCCCTACTCGATCCTGGCACGGGGCGCCGAGCGCGAAGTCCTGCCTTTGGCGCAGCAGCACGGACTCGGCGTCCTGCCATGGAGTCCGCTC
Organism: Paenarthrobacter nitroguajacolicus JCM 14115; assembly: GCA_001313365.1. The sequence goes on along the minus strand of BBFS01000080.1, from coordinate 15,728 downwards.
GCCGGTGGGTGGTTGTCAGGCAGGATAAAGGCCGACGGCGGTCACCTTGCGTCGAGCCGAGCGGCTCGCCAACCAGCCCGGCACGATCCGAACCTTCCCGGGACGCCTCAAGACGAAGGCCGTGCTCGAGCTGACGGAACTGGCGGAACAGGCCGGGCTTTCCTTGGTTCATCTGGCCCTGGCCTTCGTTCTCGAACACCCTGCCATCACCTCGGCGATCATCGGTCCACGAACCCTTGACCACCTCGAAGCAGCTCTCGGGGGGGCAGACAAGCTCACGTTGTCCCCCGATGTGCTGGACAGGATCGACGAGATCGTGCCGCCCGGAACAACCCTCAACGCAGCTGATGCCGGCTATGAACCGGTGTGGCTGACTGATCCGGCCCGTCGTCGTCGTCCTTGAGGTAAAAGCACTTCAACGCTTGGGCCAGCTCCACAACGGACCTTCCAGCGGTCCCAAACCCTTGATTCTGGTCTCGCCCAGGTCCTTGTAGAGCTCATGCTCGTGGGCGGCTCCGCTTTCGCGAAGTGCCTTGAGCAAGGCCTCGGAGTGGGTCACCACGATCATCTGGCTGTTGGCACTGGCCTGGACAATCAGTCCGGCCAGTGCCGGCATCAGGTCAACGTGAAGGCTTGTCTCGGGTTCGTTGAGGACCATGAGCTCCGGGGGGGCCGCGGCGTCAGCAATGCAGCGGTGAGCAGGAGGAAGCGCAGCGTTCCGTCCGAAAGTTCAGCGGCTTTCATGGGCCGGAGCATGCCCGGCTGCCGCAACTCCACACTGAACCGGCCGTCGCTGACGGCGATCTCCAGCCGCTTCCGGGAAAGGCGTGGTCGACGGCGGCATCCAACTGCCGCTCGAAGCCCACCTCGCGCAGCGTTTGGAGTGCGGCGGCGAGATCCTTGCCGCTGTGATGCAGCACAGGGGTGCGTGTCCCGAGCTGCGCCTGACGTGCAGGAGCCTCGGCATCAGTGCGGAAATGATCGTAGAAGCGCCATGAACGAACCGAGTCACGGACCCTCAGGACTTCCGGTGCACGGTCCTGGTCCGAGACCTCTGTCAGCATGCTCTGGAAGGTGTCCAAGCGCCGGGACAGTTCGGTCCACTCGCCATCCGGCCCGCGCAGCTTGGCGAGGCTGCCCTTGCGGTCCACCAGCAGCGAACCGGGCCGTGCCACGGGACCGGAAAAGATCTGTTCCCGTTTGATCTCCGGGTCCAGGCTGAACGCCGAAGGCCGGGAACGGCCGGTTTCCGGGTCAAACCCGGCGCCGCTGGATGCCGGCATGCCTAGGTCCACCAGATAACCGAAGTCGTCACTGGAGTAGCCCAGCTTCAGGTTTACCGACTCCCGACGGACCGTCCCTTGGACGGGTACTTCACCACGGCGCATAGCCTCGCTGATGGACTCAGGCCCAGCCCACAGTGTGGAAGCCAACCCACCGTCCCGGGCCAGGGAGCCCACCACGTTTCCGGAGTCACCGCCGGCGCATTCGGCGAGCAGCGAAGTGCCCGATAGAGGGAGGACTTCCCACTGCCGTTGGCTCCGGTCACGATGTCCAGGCCATGCAACTCGATGGCGAGATCCCGGATGGACCGGTAGTTGGCGATGGCGAGTGCTTTGATCAATGGTTGATGGTCACTTGCGAATAGTCACAACGGGAATTTGCCGGAGAGTTCCAAGGTCCCTGCACACATCCAGGCCGACAACCGGTCTTTTGTGCTCGGACCGCCATCCAGTGGGCTCTCCAGGCGAGGCCGGCGCACCCAGCAACCCGCTTCTTCCGCAATCAGCGCACCTGCAGCGAAGTCGTGCTCGTTGAGGCCCCCCCGCTCACCGTAGGCGTCGAAGGTTCCGTCCGCCACCAAGCAGAGGTCCAGTGCAGCCGAGCCCAAACGTCGGACGTCGGCAAATCCGTCCATGAGCCCTGCGAGGCCTTCAGATTGGCTTGCCCGGGTAGCGGGATCGTAGCTGAAGCCGGTGGCCAGGATGAGGCCGGTGCGCCCGGGAACCGGACCCGCCAGGCGCGTCGCCTCTCCCCCGGCTTCCATCCACGCGCCATGTCCGCGGGCCGCGGAATAGATGCGCCCCCACGCCGGCGCGTGAACCACGCCGGCCTGCCAGACGCCGTCGGAATCTGCTACGGCAACGGAGGTGGCGTAGTAGACGATGTTGCGGATGAAGTTGGTGGTCCCGTCCAGGGGGGGATCGATGGACCAGCGGTATCCCGAGGGCTGTTCGGGCCGGGTAGTACCGTGTTCCTCCCCCGTGATCGTGTCGTGGGGGGGCCGTTCGGTAATGATCGCTTCACGGACCGCGTTCTCAGCTGCGACGTCAAAAGCGGTGACCCAGTCACCGGCCTCGCCCTTGTTGCTGGTTTCCAGACCGTCGCCGCCCGTGCCGGTGGCGGACCGCTGTGCAAGGACAGCAGCGCCCGCAGCCGCCGCACGTTTTGCTACAGCAAGCAGTTCTCCGGCGTCCGTCATTCGGAGGCCGCTTCCGCTGCTGTTTCATCCACTACGGTTGCTTCATCCGTTGCGGCTTCAGCTTCCGTCCCGGTCTGTGCCGGCCCGTTGGCCAGGAGCTCGCGGAAGCCGTCCTCGTCCAGCACCGGTACGCCGAGTTGCTCGGCCTTGTCCAGCTTGGTGCCGGCACTTTCACCGGCCACCAGGTAACTGGTGTTCTTGGAGACGGAGCCGGAGGATTTGCCGCCGCGGATGATGATGGCTTCCTTGGCTTCGTCGCGGCTGAAGTTAGGCAGCGTACCGGTAACTACACCGTGAGCCCCCCCTCAAGGGTCCGAGGCACCGAGGTGTCCCGTTCATCCTCCATGCGAACCCCCCCGGCGGACGCCCAGCTGTCCACGATCTCGTTATGCCAGTCCACGGCGAACCATTCCTTGAGCGCCACTGCAATGGTGGGTCCGACGCCGTCAACGTGAGCCATTTGCTCTTCCGTGGCATTGCGAATGGCATCCATGCTTCCGAATGCGGTGGCAAGAGCACGCGAAGCCGTTGGCCCGACGTGCCGGATGGAGAGCGCTACCAGCACTCGCCACAGCGGCTGCGTCTTCGCCTTTTCCAGCTCCACGAACAGTTTTTCCGTCGTTGCAGTGGGCTTGGAGGGAGACTTGGCCGTTCCCTTGGTGTAGAAGTACGGGACGAGCTCGTATTCGCCCGTTCCCACGCCCTTGGACCGCTTTTCCCTGCGGATCCTGACGTCCGCCAGGTCTTCACGCGTCAGGCTGAACAGGCCGGCCTCACTGGTGAGGGGCGCGTCTCAGGCTCAGCCGGCTGCGTGAGGGCAATAGCTGCCTCCCAGCCGAGCGCCTCGATATCGAACGCGCCGCGGCCCGCGAGATGGAACACGCGCTCCCGCAGCTGCGAGGGGCAGGACTTGGCGTTGGGGCAACGAATGTCCACATCGCCTTCCTTCGACGGCGCCAACGGCGTGCCACATGACGGGCATTCCGTGGGCATCACGAATTCGCGGACCGGCGGATCCTGCTTGTCACGCAGGGCCAGCACCGGGCCGACGATCTCCGGAATGACGTCTCCTGCCTTACGGAGAACGACGATGTCGCCGATCATGACACCCTTGGCCTTGACCACGTCCTGGTTGTGCAGGGTAGCCATTCCCACCGTGGAACCGGCCACCTTCACCGGCTCCATCAGGCCGAAGGGAGTCACACGCCCTGTTCGGCCAACGTTCACGGCGATGTCCAGGAGCTTGGTGTGGACTTCTTCGGGCGGGTACTTGTAGGCAGCAGCCCACCTGGGAACCCGGGAGGTGTAACCAAGTGCACGTTGGGTGGCGAAGTCATCGATCTTGACCACGATGCCGTCGATCTCATGCAGGAGCTTATGCCGGCGCTCACCATAGTCGGCGATGAACTTCAGGACGTCGTCGAACGTGTCCAACACCTTAAGGTATGGGCTGACCGGCAGCCCCCATTCTTCAAGGAGCTTGTACGTTTCTGACTGGCTCTTCGCTTCGAGCCCTTCACGGCGCCGATGCCGTGGACGAACATGCTGAGCGGACGCTTGGCGGTTTCAGCTGGATCCTTCTGGCGAAGCGATCCAGCGGCGGCATTGCGGGGGGGTTGGCAAGCGGTGCTTTGCCGGCGGCGACGAGCGTCTCGTTGAACTCGACGAAGGCCTTGGAGGGGATGAACACCTCGCCACGGATCTCTACTTCCGACGGATAGCCTGAACCGCTGAGCTGCCGTGGGATCTCTTTGATGGTGAGGACGTTGTGAGTGATGTCCTCACCTGTGGTGCCGTCGCCCCGGGTGGCGGCACGGACCAGTTTCCCGTCCCGGTACAACAGGTTGACGGCAAGGCCATCGATCTTCAGTTCAGTCAGCCAGGCGATGGGCGGGACGGAATCGCCGAGCTTCGCCACCGACGCTGCAGCCTTGCGGACCCAGGCTTCAAGCTCGTCCAAGGAGAAGACGTCGTCAAGGCTGTACATCCTCTGCAGATGCTCCACCGCCGCGAAAGCGACGAGACCTCGCCACCAACCTCCTGGGTGGGCGAGTCATTGGAGACGAGCTCCGGGTGCAGTGCTTCCAGTTCCTCCAACCGGCGGTAGAGTTCGTCGAACTCCGCATCGGAAACCGTTGGCGCGTCTTCCTGGTAGTAGGCATACCGGTACTTACGGACCAAGTCCGCTAATTGCTCGTACTCATCCCGCAGGACTCCGACGGCGGAGTCCCTTCCTCCGCGACGATTGCCGCAGAGGCGTCTTGGGTTGTGGTGTCGACCGGATCCGGATTCTCTGGTGTGCTCACAGGTCTATCTTGCCGTAACCCACGGACATTAAAGAGTTGCTAGTGGGACGACAGCCGGTTCTTGCTCCATAACGCGAATGCCAGCCCTCCCAGGCCAACCACCAGGACGGCCCCCCCCAGGAGGCCGAACAGTCCGAGCATGTTGGGACCCGAAAATGAGCTCGAAGCCACCGCTCCCGCTTCCGTCTCCTTGCCCTTATCCACCGGCGTGTTCCAGTTGGACGACTTGCCCGGGCTTGCGCTTGCGAAGCCCGTGGACGGAGAGGGCGACGGCGTTGCTGACGCCGACGTCGTACCAAGGGTTGCGGTGGGTTCGGACGAGTTCGACGCCGCACCGGTCGCCTGGGGGGTGCCACAGTGACGAACCGGGTCACCGCCGGTTGTGGCGGAACCTGAACAGGCTGCGGGGGGGCTTGAACCGGTCCTTGAACCGGCGGTGCTTGAACCGGCGGGGGGGCAGGCGCAGGAGCAACCTCTGGCTCCCTGACCCGGGTCGGCTCCGGTTTGGATGACGGGATCTTGTCCGTTTCCGGAGCGAGCCCGGGCTGCGTGGGTTCCGGTTCCGTGGGTGCCTCCGAGGGCAGGCAGAGGATCTTCCCATCGCACGGCGCAGCGTGTGCAGGAACACCGGGCGCAAACAACATTCCAACAGCCAGCACCACGGCTGGAACTACGGGGCGTCGCATGTAGGCAGCCTCCTAGCTACGGTTTTCAGGCGGCATGGCGATTTGCAGCTTGCGTACCTTTCCACGGCCCACGATGTACCCGCGGCCCGGGATGAAGTCCTTGCTGATGCGCCCCAAGGAGGTGTTGAGGAGGCTGTCGCCTTCCACATCTCCGGGGTTGAGCAGAAGCCCGCGGCGTCCGGATTTGAACGGCTGGGCAAGGACCATGCCTGGGACCATGTGGAGGTCTCAGACTCGCCCACCACCCACTGATCAGCCTTGATGGCGGCCGTGACCAAACGTCCCACGCCGGATTCGGCCAAGGTGTCCGTGAACTCGGTGAGGCCCTCGATGAAGATGGCCATGGTGCCAGGGTTGTCCGAGGCTTTGTCGATCAGGTCGTCCACTACGTCCGAGACCTCGTCCGGCCCCCCCACCAATGACCTGCTCCAGATGTTCAGTGATGCCACGGCGGAACGCCGGGAACCGATGTAGATCAAATCAGTGCGCGGGTTGGAACGCCGCAAGGCGTAGGCCAAGGTGACCAGGGCGACTGTGCGTCCGGCGCCTGGGGGGGGCCAGCCAGCAGAAGTGATCCCTTGGCGGCGATGGCCGCCGAACCCAGCGTTTCGTCGTCGACACCAATCACTGGGTTGTCCGGGGGCGCCCGTGGGCAGGATGTCCAGGTCCACCAGTTCCGGAAGCCGCTGGATCTGCGGTGCTTGCTCGAGTCCCTGGCGGAGCATCGCCTGGCTGAGCTTGGCCACTTCCCGGGCCTGGAGCGCGAGGTTCGAGTTCCCTCCCAACACGGCGAGCTGAACTTCCAGCCCGTCCAGCAGGCCACGCCCGGGAGGCGATGCAGCGTTGAGGACATCCTTGGGGGACGTCCAGGGTCATGTAGTCGTCTTCGGAGCTGAGGCGCAGGACCAGCCGCTTCTGGATGGAGGCAAGGAGCGACGCCGGAACAGAGTTGGTGCGGTCACCGCTGACTACCAGGTGGATGCCCAAGGGACGTCCGTCGGTAGCCAGAGTCAGGAAGATGTCCCACAGCGCAGACAAGTTGCTGTACTCGTAGGATTCACGGAAGGAAGACATACCGTCCACCAGGATGAAGATGCGCTTCTCCTCCGGGCGGTTGGCCAGCTGCCGGTATTCGACGATGGTGGAGGCCCGGACCTCAGCGAACCGTGCTGCCCGGTCGTCCGCCACTTCCTTGAGCCAGCGCAGCAGGCGCCCAACGCGCTCCACGTCGTCGCCGTTAATGATTTCGCCAACGTGCGGAAGACCGTCAAGCATCTTGAGTCCCGAGGAACCACAGTCGATGCCATAGACGTGAACCGGCCCACCACGCGGTGTGACAGCCGCGGCGATGGCGATCCCGCGCAGTGCCGCCGACTTACCGGATCCGCCCGTGCCGTAGACGGCCATGTTGCCGTCCTTGTCCGGCTCGTAGAACACTGTGGGCTGGTCCTGGTGGGCGGGGGTCATCCGCCACGCCGAGCAGGAGCCGCTCATCGGTCCGCGGGTTGGGAAGCTTGGAGAAATCGTAGGTAGTGGCGAGTTCGTTCAGCCATGGCTTTCGGGGAGGCTCGATGGACAGGACGTCAGCTGCCCGGATGATGTTTCCGGTCATCCTGGCAATGTCGTTGGGTCCGGCGGGTTCTTCTTCAACCTGCGACACCAAGGGCGGTTCCCATGTGGGGCCGGACCCGAACGCCATCTCTACAATGTCGATGCGGGGCCGCTGCGGCTTTTCCGTCGTCCAGCCGCCGGCGTAGCCGGTCTGGAAACCCTGGATGCGGCCGGGACCTGTCTTCGCGGCACCACGGCCGGGAATGGACGGATCAAAGTAAGCGGCCGTCGGGACGCCAAGGATGTCCGTTGCGTCCACTTCATCGGCCATGCGCAAGGCAACGCGGAGGTTGGTGTTGGCACGCAGGTTGTCTTTGATGACACCGGCGGGCCGCTGCGTGGCCAGGATCAGGTGCAGGCCCAAGGACCGGCCACGGGCGGCGACGTCCACCACTCCGTCAACGAACTCGGGAACTTCGGTAGCCAGCGCCGCGAATTCGTCCACGATGATGATGAGGTACGGGGGGGTGCCTCGGGATCGGCTTCGCGTTGCAGCGCCAAGAGGTCCTTGGCTTTCTTACGGTTCAGGAGCCGTTCACGGTAGTGGAGTTCTGCCCGCAGGGATGTCAGCGCGCGACGAACCAGGTGCGGGGGACAAGTCGGTCACCAGGCCAACGGTGTGCGGCAAGTGCAGGCAGTCGGCGAATGCGGCGCCGCCCTTGTAGTCCACAAACAGGAAGCTGACACGGTCCGGGCTGTAGGCGGCCGCCATGCCCATCACCCAGGACTGGAGGAACTCGGATTTACCGGCACCCGTGGTTCCGCCGACCAGTGCGTGCGGACCTTCGTTCTTGAGGTCAAGGTAGAACGGCTCCACACCTTTGGAACCAACCAGCGCGCGGAGGCTGCCGTTGTCCTTCCGGTTAGGCACGGCCGTGGCGTGGACAGAATTGTTCTCCTGCCAACGCTCGGCCACGGCCTGTGGATTGTCCATCAGATCCTTGCCGATCAGCGTGGCGTAGGAGACAGCGCGCGGGAGGTCGGAGTCGTCGTCGAGCGGGTTTCCAACATCCACCAGCGGCGACATCATGCGTGCCAGCTGCGTGGCGAGGTCCGCATCGAGGCTTTCACAGCTCACCGGGTACGTGTGGCGGCCCAACCGGACCTGGCCGGTGGTGGTGCCGTGATCGCCGTCCACCGAGAGGAAGTCACGGCATGCCGCGGGAAGGGACTGTACGTTGGCCGCCACCCACATGACGTGCACGCCGTAGTCGGGGGGGCCGCGTTCCACCAACCGCGTGAGACGGCCACGGTCCACGGGGGGGCGTCGTCTTCAACGATCACCAGGACGGCCGGAACCACGGGACCGGGAACTTCTTCATGCTCGTTCTTCAGTCCAGGCCGCGGATGCGGGCCCGGCTCCTTGGCCATGGATTCGCGTTCTTCCACGAGGTTTTCGAGCCGCGACAACAGGGCAGCACCGGCACCGGGGCCGGCAGCGAGATGATCGCCGGATATGGGGCTGTGGCCTGAACCGACATGCGGGAGCCACTGCAGCCAGTCCCAGCGCTCACGGGAACGGGCCGAGGTCAGTGCCGTGAGGACAACTTCGGCCGGTGAATGGAGTCCCACCAGCTGGAGGACCATGCCGCGGGCCACGTCGTCCACCACGCTGCGGTCCCCCCCCGCCACGCCAAAGGATCCCGAGGTGCGCAGCTGCGACACGATCGGAACGCCTTCAATGACCCGGACCTGCTGCAGGCACTCCTGGATTTCCCGCATGTACTGCGGTTCAGTTTCATTGGCGCCCGGTTCGTCGAACTGGATGCGCGATGGTGCGGAGCCCAATCCGAAGCGCACCCCCCAGGAAGTGCTGATGCTCCGGGCGGTGCGTCCAGAGAAGGGGGGGCCCGAGTTTGTAGATCGCGTCCACGGTGTCGCTCACGGACGGTGCTTCCTGGAGCCTGACAGCGCGCTCAATGTTCTGCTGCTTGTCGATGTCCTCACGGAACGCCAGCATGGCGGCTTTGAACTGTTTGTGGCCTTCCTTGGCCTGCCGCTTGCTCTGCATTTTGTGGTCCACATAGTGCCCCACAATGAACAGCGGCATCATCGCCATGAAAATCACGGATAGCAGGTTCTGCGTGAAAGCGAAGAGCACGCCGCCCATCAGGAGCGGCGCGATCAGCATGATGTAAGGGAAGGCTGGTGTTCCGGGCGCTTCGGCCCCGCAGGCGGCACGCGCTTGGGCGACTCGAACCTGGGCAACACGCGCGGCGAGCGATTGAAATCCACCAGCGGCGACGACGGAGCCCCGCCGTGGTTCCGGGAAAGGGCAACGACGCCACGGAAGTATCACCCAATGTAACGGTGTCGGAGGATTCGAGTGTTGCCCGGGTTACCGGCAGCCATCCATGAGGAGGCCGTTGGCGGAGTTCGTGTCCACGATTTCCACGGTTTCGCCCACCGTGATCCGCGCATGGCGCTTGGACGTCAGCGGGTCCGACAAACGAATGTCGGCGTCACGGTCCCGGCCGATGTAGCTGGTGCCGAAAGGCAGTGAAAATTCGCGTCCGACGTCGGGCCCTGACATGACGCGCAACGTCGCCGCTGCCGGTCCCCTGCCATTGCCGTTGGCGTGCCCGTTGGATGCGAACTGCTCGCTGACCTGCGCGAGTGAGACCTTGGACCCCGGCCGCAGCCCGGACTCCAGCAGGTTGTCCGTCGGCCGCAGGACGTGCCCGGAGAGCCCGCCGCCAACGAAAGCCTCGTCCACGCTGATGGACAGGTTCGACGGCGGTTCGGTCCCCCTTTCGTGCGGGGTCGGCAGCCCAAAGTTCGGTGGCAATATCAGCCACGGTGGCACGACCATCAACCGTTACGGCGAGGTCCTTTGCTTCCGCAGGGTCACGCCGCAAGGTCAGGCGGAACTTCATCCTTCGTCGACTCCACTCATTTTTTCAAGGAGATGCAGGTCAGCCGGAGTCACAAGATGTGATGTCACGGCGTGTTCCACCAGGCGCGCCCGGCGGTTGGTGGCAAGTTTTCCGACCCCCCCGCCGCGCAGGCCCACGACGCTACGCGGTCCAGTTTGTCGCAGACATTGTCCAGCTTGCGGTTGAACCGGGTCAGGGCCCAGCCAAGTCGTTTCGCGGCCTCGGCAGATGACGGAATGGCGCTGAAGCCGGTGCCGTCACGTCGCAACATGGGCTCGGCCAAGCGACGATGAGCGCCTTTTGCGAATCGGTGAAGACCACGGGTCCGATCGTGGTGTCCCCCCGCTTGGTCGTCATCGCGTGCTTCGTGCCGGAAGGACGGTGTCTTCAAGTGAACAGCGAACTCGTAGGTGGTAGGTCCGGCCGTGAAAATCACGTTGGTGTGGCTGAAGACCAGCGGGATCCTCGCCCCCCCGGGCGCAAGCCAGGCCTGCATGCCGCCGGAGCCGTCAGCGATGGTGGCGGACAGCATGCTGCCGACGTTGCTGAGCCACCACATGCCGTCGTAGCGCGCGATCTGCAGGAAGCGTCGGTGCAGATAAGGGTTGTCGTCCACTTCCAAGTCACCTTCGCGTCCAATATCGAAGATGTCCTCGTCGGATGGTTCATACCATTCCCCACAGAAATCTATTGCTAGATCCCCCCATGATCTGTGCCTCCTCAGTCGGCGGTAAGTAAGTCTCATGTGCCGTTTACTCGTCCAGGCAGGCGATGGAATCCGGCCCGCCGGGTGAGGCACTGCCGTCAGCCCGGACAATAATTGCCTGCACGCAGATGGGTGGCTCAGCCAGCGCGCCGAGGAACGCCTTTCCAGTGGACGTGGTCTCATAGACGCCTTCGGATTTTGCCGACTTGACCCGCCATTTGAACGTGTCTCCGGGCAGCGGGTCCGGGTTTGTCCAGGAGAAGACAACGATATTCCGGTCCTTGGTGTCCCGCGCCGCGGACATTCCCGCAACCTCCGGAACACTGCCGTCGCTCAAAGCGTCGGCTGGCGGTTTGCTTGATGTTTCCGTAGGTGCCACCTTGGGCTGCGCCTGGGCGCCCAACACCACTCCCACCACAATGGCCACTACCAGCACTGCCGCGCCAGTGGCGGCAAACCACAGGTTGCGCTTGCTGTGATCTGCCGGCGGAGCATCCTCCTGCGTGACCGGGGGAGGCCCCCCCGGAGGGGGCGTTGGAGCGGCTGACGGTTGCGCCAAGATCGTCCTGGGGACGCGAAGGCTGCCAGCACGCAGCACTGTGGACTCTGCCGTGTCAGGCGCGGCCGGAGCGTTTTGGCTGCCGGGGGCTGTGTACGATCCCGGCGCCGTGTATCCCGATGCCGGAGCGTGAAACTGCGGTGGGGCCGAAGGCCCGGTGTGGGACGGGACCGTTTGCGGAGGGTTGGCGGACTGGGCCGGTTGTTGTGTCGCTGCTGGGTGGCGCCGGGAACGGTGGACGGGAAGGTTCGCGCCGGGAAAGTGGGCGCCGAGCCTGTGGTGGCGGTTCCTGAGCGTCGGGATCGATCGAGGCGATGCTCCGGACCGGGTTTCCTCGAAGTTGTCGTCCGGGTGCTGGTCGTCCCCCCCGTGCCCGGGTTCTTCCAGAACCTCGAATGGCGTCACAGACAGGTTCAGTTCAGCTGGATCCGCTGCAGTGCCAGCGCGAAAGCGTGCGCCGAGGAATAACGGGATTCCGGTGACTTGGCCATGGACGTGGCGAGAACGAGTTCCAGGGACTCCGGAACGTCGGCACGGCCCAGCCTGGGCAGTGGTGAGTTGGTGATGCGGGAGATCAGTTCCCGCTGCGAGTTGTCCTGTCCCGGGAGGACAAAGGGCGAACGACCCGCCAGCAGCGTGTACAGCGTTGCACCCAGGGCCCAAATGTCCACAGGAACACCATCAACGGCACCTCCGCGGAACTGCTCCGGCGGAGACCACGGGATGGACATGCCGGCGTCGTCCTCGGTGTCAGCGCCGATGGTGCCGGAGATACCAAAGTCAGTCAGGGCAGGCCGGTTGTAATCGGTGACGAGGATGTTGGCAGGCTTGATGTCCCGGTGCACAATTCCTGCCCGGTGAGCGGTCTCGACGGCGGAAGCCACCTGGATGCCGACGGCCAGGACCTCATCCACGCTGAAGCGCTGGCGACGATAGCGGACGTCGAGGCTCGGCCTGGAGCAGTACTCCATGGCGAGGTACGAGTGTCCGTTCTCGGTGATCTCGGCTTCGAAGATCGTCACGATGTAAGGGTGCGAGGACAACTGCGCCATGAGGTTCGCTTCGGACTCGAAACGGCGGCGGGCCCCCTTCGGTCTTCAAATCGGACAACAGCACCTTGACTGCTACTTTTCGGCGCGGTCGATCCTGCTCATAAAGGTAGACATCCGAGAAGCCACCGGAGCCGAGCAGGCTGATGTACTTGAAACCCGGGATGGGTGGAGGCGGCGCGGGGGGGGCCTCTTGGAACTCAAAGAATCTCCTCGAAACGCAATGAAATGTTGTCGCCCAGCTCGGCGATGTCGCCGTCCAGCAGGATGGCCATTTCGTTTTGGGCAAGCCGGCGGGGTGCCTGGCCTTCCCGGATGAGCACGGTGCCGTTGGTTGCCTTCAGGTCGCACAACATGACGTGCCAACCCTCAAGCCGGACCTCCACATGGGAGCGGGAAATATCTCCACCAGGCTGTCCACTTGGACCAGACGCGGCATGGTGCCGCCTTGCACGCGGGATACCGACGGTTGGCGGCCGATGATGAGCGACTGGTCAAGATCAATCAACTCACCTGTAGACAACCGCATCCGGCCCAGCCTGGGACGTGGGACGTGGATGGCGTCGCCGGAAACGGCAACACCGCACACCGAACACTGCGGGTACGTTGGCGGGTTGGCGTGGCCTTGGGAGCACATCCGTGCCAAAACGCTCGGCCCGTTGACGGCTGACGCCTCCGCGCGTCCAACAACAGCCTTTGCGCCGGACTCTTCGGTGGGAAGGCTACTTTTCATGATGGTCTGTCCGTCATGGTCAGAGTTCTCGTCCGCGGCCATGGCCGCCGGAGCCGACGACCAAGCGGCCGGCACTTGGGCCGCAGGATCGGCTACGGGCCTGGACGGAACTGACTGCTGGTCACTGCCCGGTTCGGGCGCCGAGGAACTGCTGCGCAGCCAGGGAACGGAGTCAATCAGGCCACTTGGTGCTTCGGCGGACGGCGTCGGCGACAGGTTCACCGGCGCCGGCGACATCTGTTCCATAGCTGGTGGGGCATCCGGTGTAGCGGATGCGGGCGAGTCATGGTCGTCAGACCCTTCGTCCGTGCGGACTGCAGCGTCCTCGATGTTGCGCATCACCGTCTTGTCCCACAGGTGGTCATAGTTTGTGGTGTTTTCCAGCGACGGAAGGATTGGATCAGTGGTACTCGTGTGGACGGGCACCTCGGATGCTTCCGAATCTGCCTCGCTGGCTGTTTCCAACTCCGCATCCACGGGAGAAACCGACTGCGCAGGTGCAGCATCCCCCCCGGCCTGCTCAGGCGCTTCCCCCCCGGCCACCTGGTCCGCCGGCGCCGCCGCTTCCTCAGGAACAGGTGACGCGGCGATGCCATTCTCCTCGACGGCCGCCTGCACTTCGGCAACAGCCGGTTCCCGGGCAATGAAGGGCTCGCTTGCGGACGGCTCGATGATGGAAGGTTCGTTGGCGGGGATCAAATGCCCCCCCGGTGCGATCGTCAGGCCCAGGTCCGCTTCCGCGTAGCCAATCATGGTTTCATCGGATACGGCTGCGGGCCGGACCTCAGGCTCGCTGTCAGCGGGGGGGCGGCAGCCCGGGCCGAGGCCTCGAGCGAGGCCAGGAGCACCACACCCTCCCCCCCAGCGGAAGACTGTTCAGGGGCGAGCCATTCAGCGGCAGGCCTCCACCCGACGTCGGAATTCCCGCAGACGGGGGCAGGCCTGTTCCCTATCCGGACGCTGTAAGAGTCGGCGTCTGCAAGTCGCCGTTCAGTCCAGGTGGTGACGTCACGCCCTGTGAGGTGTTCCTCACCTCCGGCCATCTGCACAACGAGTTCGAGATCCCCCCCCGGAGGAACACACGAAGTGCGTCCTTTGAGTCGATGATTCCGAAAGGCGGGATGCGGCTGAGGGAAACTCCAAAGGCATCCGTCACCTCATGAAGGACTTCGTGGGCCTCGGGTGCGGACGCCAGCAACTCCCAAACGGTGTCGATCAGTGCGTGCGGCGTGTCAGGGCCCAGAAGCACCACGGTGCCGTTCCGCACTACGCCGAACCAGTCACCCTGCTGATATCTGCTCAGTGAAAGGTGGTTACTGCTTGCCATCGGCGCCTTCCTCCTGCCCATCCCCCTGCGACCTCGTCGGTGCCATTTACCCAGGCCCGGGGAAGAGTATCTTCTTCAACCTCGGACGCAACCTCGGGGGCGCGGCGCAGTGGTGGCGATGCCGGCGTCGTTCAAGACGTTCTTGGCGTCCACGACGATGACGGTGACGTTGTCCCTGCCACCGCTTCTCAGGGCTGCCTGGATCAGTGCGTCCACGGCATCCTGCGGATGGGCAACGGTGCTAAGGATGCGGAACATGTGGTCATCGCCCAGCTCCCCCGTTGAGACCGTCCGAGCAGATCATGATCCGGTCACCTTCCTGGATGGGAAGCAACCAGAAATCGGCCTCGGTTTCGTCGCCGGTACCCAAGGCGCGGGTAACAACGTGGCGGCGCGGGTGGACGGTAGCCTGCTCCGCTGTGATATCCCCCCCGGAATCCACCAGTTCCTGCACCTCGGAGTGGTCAACGCTTACCTGTGCAAACTCCCCCTTGGCTGAGGCGGTAAGTCCTGGAATCGCCGATATTCATGACCAGCCAGTAGGGCAGGCCCATCTGCTCCACCACCACAACGCCGGACAGCGTAGTCCCGGCGCGCGCTCCCGTTGCGTTGCGGATGGCAGCGTCGGCCTTCAGCAAGCATGACTGAAGGTCGGCCGCTGAAGCGGTGCGCACGCCGGCCGACAATTCAGGGGGCGCTGCCCAAAGCCCTGACGCACATGCCGCTGGCGATCTCGCCCGCCTCATGCCCGCCCATGCCGTCAGCAACGGCGAAGACGGGGTCTGACGCAATGAACGAGTCTTCGTTCAGTTCGCGGCGAAGCCCGCGGTCCGTTCCGTACCCGTAGCTGAGCCGAAAAGAGGATCCGCCTGCGGCGGGACCCGCCTCGGCGTTGGCGGGTGTGGCCGGCTGTGAATTCATGCTTGTCCTAGGTGGAAGGAACGGTCCCCCCCGAAGTGAACGGTGGAACCGGGACGGACAAAGCTCGCTTCGCCCGGGTGGAGCCTGGTCTGGATGCCGTCAGGGGTGGTGACAGCGCTGCCATTGGTGGAGTTACGGTCAGTGACCCAGACGCCGTCGCCATCAACGCGCAGGTGCAGATGCGTTTTGGAGATCGACGGCCGGGGGGGTCTGACACGGGCAGCAGTTGTTCCACGGTTTCCCCCGGGCTGCGGCGCCGGGTTCCGGCCGAGGAGGACAGACCCGCCCAACTGGACGTCCTGGCCGTCATCGATCCGAATCCGCAGGACGGCCTGGGCACGGGCTGCCCCCGGGACGCATCTGGGTGCGCTCCACGTCGTCGTCCGGATGGGCGGCGGCCGCGGGTGCCTGCTGTGGTGCGACCACGGCGGGGGGGCTCGATGACGCTGATGCGATCGGTGCTGTTGGTGTG
>BBFS01000079.1 GCA_001313365.1 Paenarthrobacter nitroguajacolicus JCM 14115 | reverse complement strand
TGCCTTGGCCGAGAGGCTTGCTGAAGGGGGGGCTGTCCAGCGTCCCGCCGGCGGGAGCCAGCCACGCGGAGGCTTCCGCGCCCAGCCGCACTTGTTCCACGCCGTCCACCGCTTCGCCTGCCTGAAAAAGTTCATCGAGCATGGCTGTATCGGAGGCGAGGGTGATGTAGCTGTGCGTGGTTTTGTCGTCCGCCGGGTACGGGCACGCGTCCACCAATTCCGCTACCCGTGCGGCAGTAAGGACAACCACCCAGGCATCGTAACCAAAGGTTTCCCGTAGGCACTTCTCGAACTGCGCCTTGACGTCCTTGGCGCTGAGTTCACTCTGAAGCACCACATTTCCGCTGGCCAGCAGCGTCTTGACCTTGGTAAACGGGTAGTCCTTGAGGCTGATGTGAGATCGGCCATCTTGATGTTGATGCCGCCCACATTGATGCCGCGGAGGAATACGGCGTAGTTACTCAGCTAGTCATTGTTCTTGCGCAGGGCTTCGGTCAAAACCCGGGCGGCGTTACAAACTACCTCGGCGTGAAGGCGCCCCGGCTGGCGGGTAAGGCGTTCAATCGGACCTGAAATGGACACAGCTGCGATGACCCGGCCTGACGGTCCGCGAACGGGGGCTGAAACCGAGGCGACCCCCGGCTCGCGTTCGCCAAGGCTCTGACCCCAGCCCCCCCGGCGTCGTACGCCTGCAAGGACGGTGGGCGTAAAGCGGGCGTTTTGCAGCCCTTCGAGGAGGCGGTCGTGGTCTTCCCACGCCAGCAGGACCTGTGCGGCGGAGCCGGCCTTCATGGAGAGCTGGGTCCCCCCCACCGGAATGGTGTCACGCAGGCCGATGGGACGTTCCGCGGATGCCACGCAGACACGCCAGTCGCCCTGGCGGCGGAAGATCTGCGCGCTTTCGCCTGTGGCGTCCCGGAGCTGAATGAGAACGGGTCCTGCGGAGGCGATGAGCCGGTCTTCACCGGCAGCGGATGCGAGCTCCACCAACCGGCTGCCCAGGACGAAGCGTCCCTGGATGTCCCGGCTCACCAGGCGATGGTGAACCAGAGCCAGCGCAAGGCGGTGAACTGTGGGCCGGGCAAGACCCGTGGCCGCTACGAGTTGCGCGAGAGTCGTGGGCCCTGCCTCAAGGGCATCGAGCACTTGGGCCGCTTTATCAATGACACCGACTCCACTAGAATTGTCCATGTAATGATATTGCCGTCTCAATATCTGAGATGCAAGTTGTTTCGCTGGCCTATTTTGCGGCGGTGCTGCTTCAGTGGAACAAGAACAACGCAACAAGCCAACCGCAGTGAAGGGAGCAAGGCCGTGGGAAAGACACTGGCCGAGAAAGTCTGGGACGCGCACGTAGTGCGCAAGGGTGAGGGCGAAGGAGCCAATGCCCAGCCAGACCTTCTCTTCATCGACCTGCACCTGGTCCACGAAGTGACGTCCCCGCAGGCGTTTGAGGGCCTGCGCCTGGCTGGCCGGCCCCCCCTGCGGCGCGTCGACCTGACCATCGCCACGGAGGATCACAACACTCCCACGCTGGACATCGACAAGCCAATCGCGGACCTGACCAGCCGCACGCAGATTGAGACCCTGCGCGCCAACTGCAAGGAATTCGGCGTCCGACTGCATTCCCTGGGTGACAAGGAACAGGGGATCGTGCACGTCGTGGGGCCGCAGCTGGGACTGACCCAGCCGGGCATGACAGTGGTCTGCGGCGACTCGCACACCTCAACACATGGCGCCTTTGGTGCGTTGGCCATGGGAATCGGCACGTCCGAGGTGGAGCATGTCATGGCCACCCAAACCCTGTCTTTGAAGCCATTCAAGACCATGGCCATCAATGTTGAAGGCACCCTGCGTCCCGGCGTCACCGCCAAGGACATCATTCTTGCCGTCATCGCCAAGATCGGGACAGGCGGCGGTCAGGGTTATGTCCTCGAATACCGTGGTTCGGCTATTCGTGCGTTGTCGATGGATGCCCGGATGACCATTTGCAACATGTCCATCGAAGCCGGTGCCCGCGCCGGTATGGTGGCTCCGGACCAGACCACGTACGACTACATGCAGGGCCGCCCCCCCACGCGCCGGAAGGCGCAGACTGGGATGCCGCCGTCGAGTACTGGAACACGCTCAACACGGACGCGGACGCAACTTTCGACGTCGAGGTTGACCTGGACGCCGATACGCTCGAACCGTTCGTGACCTGGGGGAACCAACCCGGGCCAGGGCGTGTCGCTGTCCGCCAAGGTACCGTCGCCGGAAGATTTCGGTGACGAGAATGCCAAGGCAGCTGCCGAGCGCGCCCTGCAGTACATGGGCTTGGAAGCCGGCACTCCCATGAAGGACATCCGCGTGGATACCGTCTTCCTGGGATCCTGCACTAACTCACGCATCGAGGATCTGCGCGCTGCTGCGGATATCATTCGTGGCCGCGAAAAGGACCCCCAAGGTCCGCATGCTGGTGGTACCGGGTTCCGCCCGTGTCCGCCTGGAGGCAGAGGCGGAAGGCCTGGATAAGGTCTTCAAGGAATTCGGCGCAGAATGGCGTTTTGCCGGTTGTTCCATGTGCTTGGGCATGAACCCGGACCAGTTGGAGCCGGGGGGGAGCGCTGCGCCTCAACATCCAACCGCAACTTTGAGGGTCGCCAGGGCAAGGGCGGCCGCACGCACCTGGTCTCGCCTGTCGTGGCTGCGGCCACTGCTGTCCGGGGCACGCTGAGTTCGCCGTCGGACCTCGAGGCCGCTGCCGCAGGCACACTGACCGGAATCGCAGTCTAGGAGGATCCCATGGAAGCATTCACTACCCACACCGGCATCGGCGTTCCACTGCGTCAGAGCAACGTGGACACCGATCAGATCATCCCCCGCTGTGTACCTCAAGCGCATCACGCGCACTGGCTTCGAGGACGCTTTGTTCGCTGCCTGGCGGAAGGACGAGTCCTTCATCCTTAACCAGGCCCCGTTCAATGCGGGCTCAGTGCTGGTGGCAGGCCCTGACTTCGGTACGGGGGTCATCCCGTGAGCACGCTGTCTGGGCGTTGAAGGACTATGGTTTCAAAGCCGTCCTGTCTTCCCGGTTCGCCGACATTTTCCGGGGGGGAAACTCCGGAAAGCAGGGGCTGCTGGCAGCCAGGTGGCACAGGATGACATCGAACTGATCTGGAAGGTCCTGGAAAACCACCCGGGAACTGAGGTCAAGGTTGACCTGGTGTCCAAAACGGTTGAGTGCGGCAACGTGGTGGCGCCGTTCGAGATTGACGACTACACCCGTTGGCGCCTCCTGGAAGGCCTCGATGACATCGGCCTGACCCTTCAGCATGAGTCGGACATCACGGCGTACGAGGCCACCCGCCCGGCCTTCAAGCCGAAGACGCTCCCGGCGAAAGTTGATGCCCGGTAGCCCCCCCTTGTCTTAGGCCGCAACCTGCGGATAAAAGGACCGGCAGGCCTCCCTCGGGAGCGTCTGCCGGTCCTTTTTCGTCGACGTGCGGCTGAAGCCGGATACGGGGGTGTGTCGGGCGGTTCCATTTCGGATCGGTAAAGCGAGCTTCTATGCTTAGCTGGAGCCTTTGTAAGTTTGGGGGGGCGAGTAGTCGTGAGGAAACCGGTATAGATGAGTAGTGTTCTGACAATCCGCGGTGGCGTCCCTTTGACCGGGCGAGTGACCGTTCGCGGTGCCAAGAACCTGGTGCCAAAGGCCATGGTGGCGGCGTTGCTGGGCAGCGAACCATCGGTGCTGAGGAACGTGCCGGAAATCAAGGACGTCGAGGTTGTCACCAGCCTGCTGCAGCTGCACGGCGTGACCGTTGTGAAGGATCCGGTATCGGGCGACCTCACCCTGGATCCCAAAGATGCAAAGACGGCCTCCAGCACGGCAATTGATGCGCACGCCGGCGATTCGCGGATTCCCATCCTGCTGTGCGGACCGCTGATTCACGCGATCGGCGAGGCCTTCATCCGGATCTGGGTGGCTGCAAGATCGGCGACAGGCCCATCGACTATCACCTGAATGTCCTGCGGCAGTTCGGCGCCGTGGTGGAAAAGCGCCGGGCGGCATCCACATCTCTGCCCCCGAATGGCCTGCATGGAGCCAAAATTTCGCTGCCGTATCCATCGGTTGGCGCCACCGAGCAGGTGCTCCTGAGCGCAACGCGTGCCGAGGGCATCACTGAACTCATTGGCGCGGCCACGGAACCCGAGATCATCGACCTCATCGCGGTCCTGCAGAAGATGGGCGCCATCATCAGCGTCCAGACTGACCGGACCATCCGGATCGAGGGCGTCAAGGACCTTCGGGGGTTACAACCACCGTGCGCTCCCGGACCGGAACGAATCCGCATCCTGGGCCTCTGCTGCATTGGTTACCCGCGGCGACATTTATGTTGAGGGTGCTTCGCAGCGCGACATGATGACATTCCTGAATACCTACCGCAAAGTGGGTGGCGGCATGGACATCGGCGACGACGGTATCCGCTTCTACCACCAAGGCGGCAAGCTCTCCCCGCTCGTCCTGGAGACGGATGTCCACCCGGGCTTCATGACGGACTGGCAGCAGCCGCTGGTGGTTGCCCTGACACAGGCCGAGGGCGTTTCCATCGTCCACGAGACTGTCTATGAGAACCGCTTCGGATTCACGGAAGCCCTTGCCCGGATGGGTGCGAATATCCAGGTACACCGCGAGTGCCTGGGTAGTGTTCCCTGCCGGTTCGGACAGCGGAACTTCCTGCACTCGGCAGTGATTTCGGGCCCCACTCCGCTCAGGGGCACAGACATTGACATCCCCCCCGACCTCCGGGGTGGTTTCAGCCACCTCATCGCAGCGCTGGCAGCTACGGGCACGTCACGCGTTACGGGCATCGACATCATCAACCGCGGTTACGAGCGCTTTACCGAGAAGCTGGCCGGCCTGGGCGCCGATTTCGATATCACCACCACCAAGTAGCGGGGGGGCTCCTTTGAAGGAATCGGCCAAGAGCCGTGCAACGTTCATGCTGCTGGCGGGTCTCGCGCGTCCGTTGATGAATGTCCTGATGGCCAGGAAGTGGGAAGGCGTGGAGAACCTTCCACCCGGCGGCTTCATCGCAGTACCAAACCACTGCACCGAGATCGACCCCCATCGTCATCGGACACATGGTGTACAACCAGAAGCGGCCACCGCATTTCCTCGCGAAGACGGGCCTCTTCAAAGTGCCCGTCCTGGGTGCCCTGCTGCACGCCACCAAGCAGATACCGGTTGAACGCTCGACGGCGGGAGCGAACCGCTCGCTTCAAGTCGCCAAAGAAGTGGTTGACGCCGGTGGTGCCATCATCATCTACCCCGAGGCACTCTCACGCGCGATCCCGATTTGTGGCCCATGAAGGGCCATACCGGGGCCGCCAGGCTAGCCCTGCAGACCGGAGCCCCCCCTGTGGTGCCCATGGCGCACTGGGGTGCACAAGAGGTTTTCCCACGGTATGCGAAGCGGTTCCATATCTTCCCGCGGAAAACCGTCCGAGTGCTTATTGGGAAGCCCGTTGATCTCAGTGCCTTCAGCGAACGGCCGCTGGATCGCACAACGCTGACAGCGGCCACTGAAGTCATCATGCATGCCATTACCGAACTCCTTGAAACCCTTCGAGGCGAACAGGCCCCCCCGGCTGAACGCTGGGATCCGGCTGTGCACAAGCAGTCCAAGCACGGCCGCTTCATGCAGGGTGGTTCTCCTGATGCCCACGAAGGCGGGGGGGACGGCAAATGACCACGGTGGAAACGAATGTCTCCACGCCGGACATCGTGGCTGTTTTGGGCGCGGGTTCGTGGGGGGGAACCACGTTTGCCAAGGTCCTGGCCGATGCCGCTGCGGCTACCGGATCTGAACGTAGTATCCGGATCTGGGGTCGTCGGGCGGAGGTCGTGGAGCAGATCAACTCTTCGCACCGAAACGAGCAGTACCTCAAAGACATTGAGCTTCCACCATCCGTAACAGCATCCACGGATGTGGAGAAGGTGCTCAAGGATGCCACCTTGGTGGTCCTCGCTGTACCCGCCCAGTCACTTCGGCCGCAGCTCGGGGGAGTGGAAGGCCTTCCTTGCGCCTGACGCCGTGGTTGTCTCCCTGATGAAGGGCCTGGAACTGGGCACGGACGCCCGGATGAGCGAAGTCATTGCCCAGGAGTTGGGTCTTCCCGCACCGCGTGTAGCAGTAGTCTCAGGCCCCCCCAATCTGGCCATGGAGATTGCCAGGGAACAACCAACAGCGTCAGTTGTTGCCTGCAGTGACGCAGACACTGCTGCTGCCATAGCGCTGTGCTGCACGGCGCCGTACTTCCGGCCGTACACCAGCACTGATGTTGTGGGCGTGGAAATCGGCGGGATCGTAAAAAATGTGATTGCGCTTGCTGTGGGCATTTGCGAAGGCCGGCAGATGGGCGACAACACCAAAGCCTCGGTGATCACGCGCGGACTCGCTGAGACGTCCAGGCTTGCCTTGGCCCTTGGCGGAGAAGCCCACACGATGGCCGGTCTTGCCGGACTCGGCGATCTTGTTGCCACTTGCTCTTCAGCCCTGTCCCGGAATCACACCGCCGGCAGGTTGCTTGGTGAAGGCCTCAGCCTCGAGCAAGTGGCCGAACAGATGACGCAGACAGCAGAGGGCATCAAATCCGGCCCCCCCGCTGTGCACGAGCTGGCCGGCAAATTGAATGTTGAAATGCCCATTACGGCTGCCGTCGTGGCAGTGCTGGAAGGCAGAATGTCCGTTGATGACCTGGGACCACGACTGTTGGCCCGGGCACTGAAGTCCGAAGGCGACTACTGATGGTGACTGACCGATCCACCCCCCCTTGACGGGCCGCCCCCCCGCGTAGCGATTCTCTTTGGGGGTCGCTCAAGCGAACATGCCGTCAGCTGCGTGACAGCGGCTGGCGTCATGGGAGCGATCGACAAGAACAAGTACGAGGTCATACCGATTGGCATCGCCAAATCGGGGCAGTGGGTACTTGCCTCGGGTGACACCAGAGACTGGTCCTTGACTTCGGCAGCGCTTCCCGAGGTGGCGCCCTCAGGCAGGACCGTGACCCTGGCCGAAGTGGGTGGTGAGCATCAGCTCATCGTTACCGAGCCCAACGCGGTTCCCCCCCAGGAACTGGGGTCCGTGGACGTTGTTTTCCCCCTGCTTCATGGTCCATGGGGCGAAGATGGGACCATCCAGGGCCTGCTGGAGCTTTCGGACACGCGCTATGTAGGCGCCGGTGTGCTGGCCTCGGCCGTGGGGGGGATGGACAAGCATTTCATGAAGGTGGTTTTTGAATCCGCCGGACTGAGCGTAGGACCGTACGTGGCTGTCACGGACCGCGAATGGACCACGGACGCCGAGGCGTCCGTAAGCGCGTGGACAAGCTCGGGTACCCCGTGTTCGTTAAACCTGCCGCGCGGGTTCGTCCATGGGTATCTCCAAGGTCGACTCGATGGAAGGGCTCGACGCTGCCATCGAGGAAGCCCGCCGCCATGACCTGAAGCTGGTCATTGAAGCCGGCATCGTGGGCCGCGAGATCGAGTGTGCTGTCCTGCAGGGTCGTGGCACGGATGCGCCCCGTACTTCCATGCCTGGTGAGATTGCGGTGGCAACCGGTGAGCACCAGTTCTACGACTTTGCTGCCAAGTACGTTGAGGACGGTGCCGCAGCCTGAGTTGCCCGGCTGACATGCCGGACGAGGCAATCGCACGCGTGCGTGAACTCGCCGCCGTCGCTTTCGACGCCGTGGGGGGCGGAAGGCCTCAGCCGTGTGGATTTCTTCTACACCCCCCCGGCCGGTGAACTGATCATCAATGAGATCAATACCATGCCGGGATTCACGCCCAAGAGCATGTACCGCAGATGTGGGCGGCATCCGGGCTGGCTTACGGGGACTTGATCGACGAACTGATCCACCTTGCTCTGACCCGCAAGACGGGGGGGCTGCGCTAAAGCACTACTGCGGGGATGGCAGGTTCTGCAGATCTTCCTGGCCCACGCACTTTCCGGTCGCCTTGATCTTGCCAACCGCGGCTGCCAACTCAGTCAGGACAGTTGCTGAACTGATGTTTGCCGCCTCCAGCTTGACTGGATCTATCAAGATCTCCGTGGCTGGTTCGCGGCCGAACGTGGTCAGGGTGTAAACGGGATCGCCTTCCTTGATGACCCAGTCGATGTCATTGACGCTCACACAACGGTCCGTGGTGGGTCCGGGAACGTTCACTCCGCATCGGAGAATGACCTGCGAAGGATCTCCCCAGGCAGCTGTCGCCTGGCTGTTGGTTTTGCGGAGGGCAGCATCACCGATCTGGTCCGGCAGAGCAACCATCATTGGCGCGCAGGCAGGATTGGCGGCGTCGGAGGCTGACGTGACGTCCACCGTAGGCGCACAGGCCGACAAAGCGGTGACGGATGCGGAAGCCAAGGCGATGGCCAGGGCGGTCCGGGGGAAGGGTCTTTCGGTGCATTTATCCAGCCTATCCCGCAAGCGCCGGCAGGCAGATTCGCGTTGCCCGGGTCACATTCCCGCTGGAACTGCCGTCCGGAGAGCCGCATTATTCTGTCGGTGGATCGCGATAGCGTAGAGCGGTGCCATGAGAAGACGCAGGCGCCGTGCCAAGAGAAGAGTTGACAGCAGTGCCAGAAGAACCGTTGACCGTCCAACACCTGTCGGAGTCAGAGCTCCTCGCGCGGATTTTTCCGCGCCTGCACCATAGCCCAGGCGTTCTGCTGGGACCCGGCGACGACGCCGCCCTGATAGCAGCGCCGGATGGCAGGGCGCTCATCTCCATC
The DNA here is from genome assembly GCA_001313365.1 of Paenarthrobacter nitroguajacolicus JCM 14115. Next base: position 13,547 of record BBFS01000079.1, on the reverse strand, counting down.
GACACCCAAACGCAGGACCAGGACTTCAGGCTTGAGTGGCGTAACGGCTACCGGACCACGGGATTCGACGTCGGCTGGAAGGCCGCAGCGCAAAACCTCAGCGACATCAACGCCATGGGCGGCAGCGCCACGAGTCTCGTGGTAAGCCTCACCATGCCGCCGGAAACGCCTGTCGAATGGGTTGAAGCTTTTGCTGATGGGCTCACGGCGGCAATTGTTGGCTTGGGCGCTTCGGATTGCTCGGTGGCAGGCGGAGACCTTGGAAGGGGCCGCGAGCTGGCGGTGACTGTCGCCGTCGTCGGGACGCTTGCCGGTGTTGCGCCAGTGCTGAGGTCCGGTGCCAAAGCCGGGGGACGTCGTGGCGGTTTCAGGGACCTTGGGAAGGGCAGCTGCGGGCTGGGCGCTGCTGGAAAGCGACATTCCGTTCGACAACCTGTCTTCTGAATTGCGGAGCCTGGTGGACAACCAATGCCGGCCGATGCCACCGCTGGCCGCCGGACCGCTGGCTGCGCGTACGGGTGCCACGGCCATGATGGACATTTCCGATGGCCTGCTGCGGGATGGCAGCCGCCTGGCCGGAGCGAGCAACGTGATCCTTGATTTCGATCCGGTTGCTTTGAAGACTTATGCAGCCTCACTGGAACCAGCAGCGGCCGTTCTGGGAAGGGAAGCCATGCGATGGGTGCTTGGCGGGGGGGGAGAAGACCATGGTTTGCTTGCTACGTTCCCGGCAGGAATTCAGCTGCCGCAGGGCTTCACTGCGATAGGCTCGGTGCAAGCCGTTGTCGAGCCGCCAGGCAGTGGCGTCCGGATTGCCGGGCAAACTGCTGACACCGTTGGATGGGATCACTTTGCAGACTAAGATCGCCGCGAATGCACACGCCATGAAACGTTGGCTCGGCAAGGCGGAGGTGGTCCTCGGCAACCACAGTGACCGTCTCAATGCGATCAACATCTTCCCTGTCGCTGACGGAGATACCGGAACCAACCTTTACCTCACTGTCCGGGCAGCTGTGGCTGCCCTTGGCGGAACTGCGCCGGACTCCACTGAAACCGGCAACGACGTCGGCGCCGTACTGTCCCGTGCCGGGCAGGCAGCCATGGAGCAAGCCCGAGGCAATTCGGGCACACTCTTTGCAGTGTTCCTCTGCGCCGCTGCCGAGCCCCTGGCCGGGAAAACCCGCCTCAGCGCGCCCCTGCTTGCCACTGCGCTGAACAGGGCACAGATCCGTGCCTGGTCTGCCCTGAGTGAACCTGTGGCAGGCACCATGCTTTCGGTTTTGGAAGCGGCCGCCCATGCTGCTCAAGCCGTGGACGCATCCCAAAGTGGCGACGACAGCAACCATGCATTGGGGCTCTCGCTCGACGCCGTGGTGGAGGCCGCCTACCAAGCCGTCGTCCGGACGGAGGATGAGCTCGCACAACTCCATGAAGCACATGTTGTGGACGCAGGCGGCGTGGGGGGGATGCTGCTGGTGCTTGATTGCCTCCGAGCCGCCGTCCTTGGGGGGGAGGAACTCCAGGAGGAGCTGCTCGACGGCCTCCACGGCTACAAATTGCAGGATCCCCACATCCACGAGCACATGCCGGCCGACGACGGCGTGGAAGTCATGTGCACCATCAACCTCTCGCCCCCTGAATGCGGCCATCCTTCGGCAACGCCTGGACGAGATGGGCGATTCCGTCATCATGAGCCAAGTCGGCGGTGCCCAAGGCGCAGATGATGACGACGACGAATCCAGTGTGGAGATCAGTTACCGTTGGCGCGTCCATGTGCACGTCGCGACCCGGAACCGGCCGTCGCATTCATTCGTTCGCTGGGAGAACCGACTGATATAGCAGTAAGCCAGTTGGCAATACCCCCCCGTGATGACGTGCAGCGCCCGGCTCCCACACAAGAACCAGTCGGCAGCGAATCAGCCAGTCACGGCATGAATACTGAGCTGGACCTGCCCCCCCTCGAACGCAGGATTGGCAAGCGGTCTGCGGCCGTCATAGACAAGCATTTGGGCCTAAAAACGGCCGGAGCCTTGCTGAATTACTTTCCTCGCAGATACTTGAACCGCGGTGAGTTGACGCCCATCAGCAAGCTCCCGCTGGATGAAGAGGTCACGCTGATTGCCCGGGTGCTGTCCAACAGTACCCGCCAGATGAGGCCCGCCGTGGTTCGATCACCGATGTGGTGGTGACGGACGAAGCCGGTGGTAGCGGTGTTCCAAGTACGTTGAAGGTCAGCTTCTTCAATGGGTTCCGGGCAAAAGCTGAACTCCTGGCCGGTCGTCGGGCCATGTTTTCAGGCAAGGTGACCCGTTACGGTGGAGCCTCGGCCTGACCAACCCGGACTTCCTTCTGCTGGACGAGGACCCGGAAGCGGAAGGGTCTGTAGACCCCCGAAAAACTCGCAGCCATGCCCATCCCCATTTATCCGGCAACGGCCAAGCTGACCAGTTGGTCCATCCACAAAGTGATCACTGCCCTGCTCCAGACCATGGACCTTGATTCCCTGGAAGATCCGCTTCCGGCAAGCATCGTCCGAAGGGACGGCCTGCTCAGTGTCGCTGAGGCCTACCGATTGATCCATTCACCCGGGATTGCCAAGGACTGGCAACGCGCTCAGGAACGCTTCCGGTACCAGGAAGCCCTGGTGCTGCAAACGGCCCTCGCACGCCGGCGCGCCCAGCTGGCTGCAGAAGAAGCCACTGCGCGCCGTCCGCGCGTGGGAGGTTTGCTCACTAAGTTCGATCAAAACCTGCCCTTTACCCTGACTGCCGGCCAATCCGCCGTCGGAAAGACGCTGGCTGAAGAGCTCGGGCGCGACACTCCCATGAACCGGCTGCTGCAGGGCGAAGTGGGCTCGGGAAAGACGATCGTGGCCTTGCGGGCCATGTTGCAGGTAGTGGATGCAGGTGGCCAGGCAGCACTCCTGGCGCCCACGGAGGTCCTGGCGGCCCAGCATTTCCACTCCATCCGCAAGACGTTGGGTGCGCTCGCCCGCGACCACATCTTTGGCGGTGCCGGCATGCTTGGCGGCGACTCCACCCAGGAAGCCGTTCAAGTGACGCTCCTGACCGGTTCCATGCCCACTGCTGCGCGGAAACAGGCAATGCTGGACGCGGCCTCAGGAAATGCGGGAATTGTCATTGGCACGCACGCTTTGCTGAGCGACAAGACCAGCTTCCAAGACCTCGGGCTGATCGTGGTGGATGAGCAGCACCGCTTCGGTGTGGAACAGCGCGATGCCCTCCGGGCCAAGGCACAGCGGCCTCCACACTTGCTGGTCATGACAGCCACACCGATTCCCCCCCGCACGGTGGCCATGACGGTATTCGGTGACCTCGAGACCTCCATCCTTGATGAGCTTCCGGCCGGGCGTGCGCCGATTTCCACTCACGTCGTGGGGCTCGCGGAGAATCCGGGCTGGGTGGACCGAATATGGAAACGTTCCCGCGAAGAAGTCGATTCGGGTCACCAGGTTTATGTGGTGTGCCCCCCCAAGATCGGCTCCGACGACGACGGCGACTTCAGTCCGGGCGAAGCGGAACCCAGCGATGCCGACCTGGCGGACGAAGGCCCGGCGCGGGAACTCGCCTCGGTGACCGCCGTCGTCGAAAGCTCCTGCAGGAGCCTTCACTGGCTGGCGTCCCGGTAGCGCCGCTCCATGGGCGGCAGGATCCGCAGGTGAAGTCGGAGACGATGGCCTCCTTCGCCTCCAACAACACCAAAGTGCTGGTGTCCACCACTGTCATTGAGGTGGGCGTCGATGTCCACAACGCCACCCTCATGGTGATTCTCGATGCCGACCGCTTTGGAATCTCACAGCTCCACCAGCTGCGTGGGCGGGTAGGCCGCGGAGGTTTGCCCGGCACTTGCCTGCTGGTGACCACGCTGGAACCCGGCCACCCGAGTCGTCGCCGGCTTGATGCCGTAGCTTCAACGACTGACGGCTTTGAGCTGTCCCAGGAAGACTTGAAACTCCGCCGTGAAGGCGACATTCTAGGTGCTTCGCAATCCGGCGGACGCTCCACCCTGAAGTTGCTCCGTGTACTTGAACACGAAGACATCATTGCCCGCGCACGTACCGACGCCCAAGGCCTGGTGTCGGAAGACCCTGCCCTGCAACAACAGCCGGCACTTGCCGCCGCAATAGATGATTATTTGAACCCGGAGAAGGAGGCGTTCCTTGAACGCGGTTAGAGATCCATGGAAGCGCGCTCATGGAGAATCCCTTTGAGCCGGATCATCGCCGGAGTTGGTGGCGGGAACCCGCTGGCCAGCGTCCCGGGAACGGCCACGCGTCCCACCACGGACAGGGTCAAGGAGGCGCTCTTTTCCCGCCTGGAATCCTTGGCAGTCATCGACGATGCCCGGGTCCTGGACCTTTATGCAGGCTCTGGATCCTTGGGAATCGAAAGTGCCAGCCGAGGGGGGGCCCGGACCGTGGATCTGGTGGAGTTCGATGCCAAGGCAAGCGATGTCTGCCAGCGCAATGCGGATTTGGTGAACCAACTCCTGGGCGGGAAAAGGGTCTCAGTCCATCGTTCCAAGGTGGAATCATTCCTGGAGCGAGCGGGTAACGCAGACATGTGGGATCTCGTCTTCCTTGATCCGCCCTACCCCTTGGATGAGCCTGCCTTGAGTGCTGTGCTGGCAAAGCTGGGGGTCGCATTTGGACGAAGCGGCCGTTGTGGTGGTGGAGCGGAGTTCGCGGAGCCCGGAGCCTTTGTGGCCCGACGCCTTGGAAAGTTTCGCCGACAAGAAGTATGGCGAGACCAAGCTGTGGTTCGCTGAGCCGGCCTAGAGGACCGTCTCGTTAGCCTGTAATGCCGTCCAGCTCTACGCCCGTGAGGACGGTTGCGGGGTGGGGGGCCACGCGCCAGTAGTTGCGCTGTCCAGTCCGGGGACCACGGTTTGCATGTGCCTACCAGGACGATGTTGCCCGGGTAGCGGCCGGCGAACATTCCCGTCTCAGCGAAGGCGGCGACGTCCGGCATGGCTTGGCGCAGCGCTGCCACCTGGCTACGGACGAGCGTCAGCGCAGGTTCGTCACCCACATTAACGATCAACACCCCATCCGGCCGAAGCCTGCCTGCTGCTTCCTCGTAGAATTCCCGGCAGGCAATATGCGCGGGGGGGCCTCCGGCCCGGAGAAGATATCGAGAATCACGACGTCGAACATCACCTGCGCGGGAAGCTCCGCCAGGGCGTCGCGGGCGTCGCCGATGTGAGTGGTCAACGTAGCGCCGTCAGGCATGGGCAGCTTCTGAAGTACGAAGTCCAACAGCTCACGCTCAAGCTCAACAGCGTATTGCTCCGAGCCGGACGGGTTGCTTGGATGTACCGCGCCAAGGTGAGGGCACCGGCGCCCAAATGCAGGGCGCTGATGGGTACTCCTGGTTCTGCAGCCAAGTCCACCACATGCCCGATCCTGCGGAGGTACTCGTAGAAGATCTCCGAGGGATCGGCCAGGTTCACGTGCGATTGTTCGGCTCCGCCGATGCTGAGGATGAAGCCGCCCTCGACGAGGGTGTCGTTCTCGATGGTGGCGTGCTGTCCCGTGGTTCGGAGGAAGCGTGTTGCCTGGGGGCTGGCCGGAGCCTCTGGCGTTCAGAGCCGGTCCTTCAGGGTGGCGAGGCGTTCGGCGGCTTCCTGCAGGACGCCGGTCTTCTTGCAGAAAGCGAAACGCAGCAGGCTTCGCGTACGCTCGGCTCCCTCCGGATGGCAGAACACCGGGACCGGGATGCTGCCACGCCGACGAGCCCTGGCAGCCGCCTTGCGAGGTCAACGGAGTCGCGAATGCCCAGCGGTGCCGTGTCCACGTTGATGAAGTAGGTGCCGCTCGGGTTGTAGACGCCGAAGCCGGCTGCCCGGAGGCCTTGGGCGAGAATGTCCCGTTTGCGGCGCAGTTGATCGGCGATTCCTGTATAGAACTCATCGGGAAGGCCAAGGCCCACTGCGATGGCGCTCTGGAAGGGGGGGGTGCCTGAACTGTAGGTCAGGAATTGCTTCACCGTGCGAACTGCAGCCACCAAGTGTGCCGGTCCGCTAAGCCAGCCGATTTTCCAGCCGGTGAAGGAAAACGTCTTTCCCGCGGATGAAATGGTGATGGTACGTTCGGCGGCGCCGGGCAGCGAAGTAATCGGTAGGTGCGGTACGCCGAAGGTGAGGTGCTCGTAGACTTCGTCGCTGACGATGATGGCGCCGTATTTTACGGCCAGTTCCACAATCATGGACAGGACGGATTCCGGAAAGACCGCACCCGTGGGGGTTGTGCGGGTTGTTCAGGAGGACAACTCTGGTGCGGGTGCTGAAGGAGCTTTCCAACATCGCGAGGTCGGGAAGGAAATCCGGGGCCAGCAGGGGAGCGGTGACGTGTTTGGCGCCGGCCATGCCGATGATGGCCCGTAGGAGTCGTAGAAGGGTTCGAAGGTCAGGACTTCGTCCCCGGGCTGGATGAACGCGAGCAGCGTCGCTGCGATCGCTTCTGTTGCGCCCGTCGTGACAAGGACTTCAGTATCAGGATCCGGGTTCAGCCCGTAAAAGCGCTGCTGGTGGGAGGCGATGGCTTCCCTCAACGCGGGAACGCCTTTGCCGGGCGCATACTGGTTGGCTCCCGCGGCGATGGCGGACTGGGCTGCCGCTTTGATTTCCGCGGGGGCCGTCTTCATCGGGAAATCCCTGGCCGAGGTTGATGGCGCCGGTGGACAGTGCCAAGGTGGTCATTTCCTCGAAAATGGTCACTCCCAGCGTTCCTTCGGGGGAGAGCAGGTTGGCTCCCGTAGCCGCCCGCTGCCATGGTGTTGCGTTGGTACCTGCGGTGGTGCCCGCGCTCATATCAAGGGAAGAATTGCTGCCTGCGGATGCCATGTCAGACATGGTATCCCGGCAAAGCCATGGGGTAGGTTCGTCTCATGAGACGCGCGGTATGCCCTGGATCCTTTGACCCTATCCACAATGGACATCTCGAAGTCATCGCCCGGGCCGCCGGCCTGTTCGACGAAGTCATCGTGGCCGTGTCCACCAACTACGCCAAGAAGTACAGGTTCAGTCTTGAGGACCGAATGGAGATGGCGCGGGAAACTTTGGCCTCTTTGCGCGGCATCATCGTTGAGCCGATGGGTGAAGGGCTGCTGGCGGAGTACTGCCGCCACCGCGGTGTCTCAGCCATAGTCAAGGGCCTTCGTTCATCGTCGGACTTTGACTACGAGTTGCCGATGGCCACCATGAACCGCCAGCTGGCCGGCGTCGAAACGGTCTTCCTGCCTGCTGAAGCGCATTACGTGCACCTTTCCTCCACCTTGATCAAAGAGGTCAATGTCCTCGGGGGGGGCGATATCTCCGATTTCGTCCCCCAAATCGGTACTGAAGAGGCTCCTTGCTGGCGAGCCGCCAACAGAACCGCCGCGCAAGGGGTAGGCTTGTCGGGTACCTTGCGCCATCGCGCAGAGTTCCCCCAAGCTGAAACCACTGCGCGTTCACGCGCGCCCGGCGTCGGTTTGAGTCCTCAAGCGTGATCAGGCTAAGATGGTACGTCGGTCATATGTTCTACAGGAGTTCTCATTAAGCGAGATGCAAGTTCGCCCTTGGCGCTGGTAGTCAAGGACCTTGGACGCAGTCCAGGGACCATGCGGACACTCAACGAGCATGTACCTGCGCCAAGTGACCTTGGTGTGGCGCTCATTGGCGTAAAGGAAGGCTCGGATATCGAGCTGGATCTTCGTCTTGAGGCCGTACACGAAGGAATTCTGGTATCCGGAACCGTAGTCGTCGAAGTAACCGGCGAATGCGGTCGATGCCTGGATCCCCTTGCGTATGACCTTGAGGTCAATGTGCAAGAACTTTTCTTCTATGAAGGTGTTGAGCTTTCAGGCGAAGAAGACGATGAAGAGCAACGTCGAGTCGAGTACGATCTGATCGATCTTGAGCCGGTGTTGCGGGACGCAGTTGTCACTATGCTGCCGTTCCAGCCGGTGTGCCGGGAAGACTGCCAGGGCCTGTGTTCCGAATGTGGAGCGCGCCTGGAAGACGAGCCGGGGGGCACCACCACGAGGTCATTGACCCTCGCTGGGCTGCCCTAGCTGATCTGGCTAAGACTGACCGGCAAACCGATTAGTAAGTGTTCGTCTAAGAGAGAAATGAGATAGCCGTGGCTGTTCCCAAGCGGAAAATGTCTCGCGCAAATACACGCGCCCGCCGTGCCCAGTGGAAGGCAACTGCCCCCCCAACTTGGTCAAGACCATCGAAAACGGTCAGGTTACCTACAGCCTGCCGCACCAGGCAAAGGTCGTCACTGACTCTGCCGGCACCGCGCTGTTCCTTGAATACAAGGGCCGCAAGGTCGCAGACGCCTAATCTGCCGTACAGGCTGACTAAGGATGTCTTCAACTGAAGAGCTTCTGAAGCGTCTCGGTGTCTCGATTGACACCGAGACGCTTCGTCTTGCTCTGACACATCGCTCATACGCGTATGAGAACGGCGGGATTCCCACCAACGAGCGCCTCGAGTTCCTCGGCGACTCCATCCTGGGCTTCTCCGTGACCGATTCCCTTTACCGTGAGAACCCCTCGCTGCCCGAAGGTGAGCTCGCAAAGCGACGCTCGGCCGTCGTCAGTACGCGCGCGCTGGCCGGGATTGGCCGGCAAATCGGCGTGGGCGAGTTTATATACCTCGGGCAAGGCGAGAAGCTTACCGATGGCAAGAACAAGGCCTCCATCCTGCTGACACCATGGAAGCTGATCGGGGGGGCCACGTATCTCTCGAACGATATCGAGACCGCGCGGCAACTGGTCATGCGCCTGGTAGGACCGCTCCTCAAGGATGCAGGGGCACTGGGGGGGCGGGAACTGACTGGAAGACGAGCATCCAGGAACTTACGGCCAGCCGGCAGCTGGGCGCCATTCACTATGCCGTCGAAGGTTCAGGGCCGGACCATGCCCGGACGTTCGAGGCAGTTCTGAACATCGGCGGAACTCCCTACGGCCGGGGCTCGGGCCACTCCAAGAAAGAAGCGGAGCAGGAAGCCGCCGCTGATGCATGGCGTGCCCTGACCGCCCTGGACCCCCCCACTACTGCCGGTCCTGCTTCCTCTTGAACCAAATGCCTGAACTTCCCGAAGTAGAGGTAGTCCGCCGCGGCTTGGCCCGTTGGGTCCGTGGCCGAACAATCACCGGAGTGGACGTCGTCGATCCGCGCTCCATCCGGCGACACACACTCGGAACCGAAGACTTCATCGGGAATCTTGAGCAAGCCACTGTCCTGGACGTCGTGCGGCGAGGGAAATTCCTCTGGATGCCCCTGGCCATGTCGAACTCGCCCGAAACCGACCCCCCCGGAATAGCGCCGGCCCTCACAGCAGATCTCCCTAAAGTCGCGCTGATGGCGCATCTGGGAATGAGCGGGCAACTGCTGATGCAGGACCCCGAAGTACCGGATGAAAAGCACCTCAAAGTCAGGATCAGGCTCAGTTCCGCGGATGGTATGCCGGAGCAGCTGCGGTTCGTGGACCAGAGAATTTTCGGCGGCCTGTTCGTGACGTCCCTGGTGCCGACTGTCGACGGCGGCCCTGGCGGCTTGGGTGAAACGCCCCTGCCGGAGATCGCAGAAGAAGCATCGCACATCGCGAGGGATCCGCTTGACCCGTACTTTTCGTTCGACGCGTTTTATCGGAAGATCAGGAGTCGCAAGACAGGGCTGAAGCGGGCGCTGCTGGACCAGGCGGTTATTTCCGGCATCGGCAACATCTACGCGGACGAAGCGTTGTGGCGCGCCCGCCTCCATTACGCCAGGGCCACGGACACGCTTCGCCGCGCGGATGCTGAACGGCTGATTGAAGCCGTGAGAGAGGTCATGAACGCTGCACTTGCCGCGGGAGGGACCAGTTTTGACTCTCTGTATGTCAATGTCAACGGCGATTCCGGCTACTTCGCCCGGTCGCTGAATGCCTACGGGCGTGCTGGTGAAATGTGCGGCCGCTGCGAGGCGACAGGCCTGCACAGCATCATAAAGCGGGAACAGTTCATGAACCGTTCTTCCTATACCTGCCCTGTGTGCCAACCGCGGCCCCCGGAATGGACGTTGGTAGGCCCAAAACTGTTCCGGAATCGGGATCGCAATGGCAGACTGTCCCCCCCATGAACAGCTTGGCGCTTCGAATCGCCATCGCAAGGATCAACGCCACCACGATGCGGGTGGCGTCAGTTCTATCCGCTCTCCTTCGTGAAAGCGCCTCCCAACCTTTCGGCAACCCAGTCACCCCGGGTATGCCATGATGCGCGGCGGTTGGTCATCGCGGGCATTTGCCTTGCTGTGCTGATCGCCGCCGTCGCCATAGTTCTGGACCAGATGGCCGGGAAGCCAGGGCCGTCTGCTGCCCAAAGCACATCCTCTTCCACTCCGAGTACTGGCTCCAGCATCACCGTCCGGGGGAGCAACCCCCCTGGCGGCACGGGAGATCCCACCGGCGATCCTCAGCCCGGCAGCCCGGCGTCGGGGGGGACTGAAGGCAGCGGCAATGGTGACGGCAGCGGTGACGGTGATGGTGGTCCGTCCACTGCCAAGCCGCTCGAAGTCCTGCCGCCGGTGACTGCCACCCCCAACAGGCTGCCTCAACCATCTGCCCCCCCGCACCATTGGTCACCACCTTGCCTGACCCCCCGGCAGCGCAGCCGGCGAAGTGGTTGACGGGTGGCCTGCCGACATTCTGACGTTGCCCGAAGGAACAACGATCGGTTCCACGTCAGTGTCGACGTCGGGTGATGTCCTCCAGGTGGCTGCTGATGGCATCATCGCCAAGCCACAGGCAGAGGTCTTGGCGTCCTTCCGTCAGTCGTTGGTTGCCCACGGATTCTGGTCTGAGGCTGCGCCGGCCGCAGAGGCGCACTGGCCGAACGATTCGTGCGAGGCGCAGACACGGTTACGGTTTCAGTGTCGACGACAGGCACAGGCAACTCACGCTTCCAGCTTTTGGGCAGCCTGCACACGGCGGCGGACTAGGGGGGGCAGCGATGTACATTTCACTTTCGGACCGGGGGGGTAAACGGGACAAGCCGGAGGGAACAAGAACGGCACTATCGAGCGAAGTGCCGTTCCGTTTGTCTCCGGTCATTCTGTGGCTGGGCATTGTGAGTATGGTCACCGATGTTTCTTCGGAATCAGTCACAGCGATCCTCCCGTTGTACGTGACCGGCTTCCTGGGGGGGCTGTCCACCATTGCCTTCGGGTTCATCGACGGAATCAACCAGGGTGCCAGTGCAATCGTCAGAATCGCGGCCGGCTGGGCTGCGACCGCAGCGGACACCCCAAACGGATAGCTTTGGCCGGCTACGGATTATCAATGCTTGCGCGGATCGGTTTCCTCTTCGCGGGCGGATTCTGGGCCATTGCGGCGATAGTTACCGGGGGGGACCGGATCGGCAAGGGCATCCGCACGGCACCGCGGGACGCCTCATTTCAGTTTCAGCACAGCCTGAACACCTGGCCCGTTCGTTCGGCGCTCATCGCATGCTGGACAACATCGGCGCCGCAGCCGGGCCGTTGATCGCCTTCTTCGTGTTGTTGATGATTCCCAACGGTTTCAGCACGGTGTTTGTGGTGTCGCTGGCGTTCGCCGTGATCGGTGTTGCCGTCCTCGCGTTGGTGGTTCCTGACATTAAGGCACATGGCGTTAAGGGCATGGAGGAGCGTGAAGGCCGCCGTCTTTTCGCTTTCTCCTGGTCCCACCTGAAGGAACCGGGCCTTGGCAAGCTGCTGATCGCTGCCGGATTGCTGGGCTTGGTGACCATCGGCGACGGCTTCATCTATCTGGTGCTGCAGGCACGGGATTCTTTCGCAGTCCAGTGGTTTCCGCTGTTGTTCGTAGGTACAAACGTGGTGTTCCTGGCTTTCGCCATTCCGCTGGGACGGCTGGCTGACCGGGTGGGAAAGATCCCGGTGTTCGTGGGTGGGCATATTGCACTGCTGGCAACGTACCTTCTCGCGGCGGCACCTTTTGGTGGGCTGTGGGCGACCGTCGGTTGCCTCATCCTTCTGGGGGCGTTCTATGCAGCCACCGACGGCGTGCTGGCCGCCTTGGCCAGCCAGCTGACACCTCCGGGAAAACTTGCTACGGGCATCGCGTCCGCGCAGACCGTAGTGGCGCTAACCCGGATGCTGGCATCCGCAGGTTTTGGTGTTCTCTGGTATGCGGTTGGTGCCCCCCCAACGGCCATGGTGGTGGCGGGTGGATTGCTCGCTTGTGCTGTCGTGGCTGTGGCCTTTATCCTGCGTGGCGCAGGGGGTTGCGCCGGCAGGGGGGGACTCGGATGACTCGAGCAACGAGGCATGAGCGGCGCGGTCGCTGAAGGCAAGCTGCGGTGGGGGGGTGCACTCCTGGCCGTCACGGCACTCGTCCTGGTGGCGGCCGGTATATACGCGGTGGCGGCCTACCAGCGTTTTGAAGAAAGCCGCACTGCAGCTTCGTCCGTGGGCATCACGGCGAGCCAGCCGCTTCCAGCAGCGCCCTTCATCCTTTTTCGCAACACAGCTTCGGGCCAAGGCTATGGCAACGCGGCAACTGTTCCGTTGGCATCTCCCGATGGCAACCGGGCCGTCAGTGGGCAGGAGTGCGACCGCGTGTACGGAACGTCTGAGAAGGTGGTGTGCCTGAAGACAAACCGTGGACTGGTGACGGCGTTTGAAGCTGCTGTCCTGGACCGCAACTGGGAGCAGCAAAGGGCATGGCCGGTCCCGGGAATACCCAGCAGGACCCGCATCAGCCCCGACGGATCCATGATTGCCACCACCGTGTTCGTCTCGGGCCACTCCTACGCCACGGCAGGCTTTTCCACGGCCACCGAGATCAGCCTTCCGGATGGCACATCAGCAACCTCGAGGACTTTGCTTTGATGGTGAACGGCGAAAGGCTTCTGGCTACGGACAGGAATATTTGGGGGGGTGTGACGTTCGCGCCTGGCCAGAGCGATGTTTTCTACGCAACGGCCGCTTCCTCCGGGCGCATCTGGCTGGTTCGGGGGGGAGCCTGTCTGCGAAGACCCTGACTGCCATTCACGACAATGTGGAGTGTCCGTCCATTTCGCCTGACGGCACGAGGATCGCGTTTAAGAAGAACGCCGGCGGGGCGCTGGCAGCACACTGGAAAGTCGCAATACTTGAGCTCGCTACGGGACAACAAACCGTGCTCTCCGAGAAGCGCAGTGTTGATGACCAGATCGAATGGCTGGATAACCGGAACCTGCTCTATGGCTTGGCAGCCGATGGCGGTAACGGTGACAGCAACATATGGAAACTCGGCACGGACCCGACCTCACAGCCAAGCCTGTTCATCGCCCATGGGTGGTCTCCCAGCGTCGTCCGCTGAAGGTAGTGGTCCGCTGAAGGTAGTGGGCTCAATATCGGCTGGCACGTGGAACCGCTGCTACGTGGAACCGCTGGCGCCCGGCCCGGAGTTCGGGGGGGGTCGGACACCAGCGGAAGTCGCCGTTTACGGCGGCCGTCAGCAGACCCGCAGCAACCCGCAGAGAAGCCCGCCGGTTTGCGTGGGACTGGGCGTCGGA
>BBFS01000078.1 GCA_001313365.1 Paenarthrobacter nitroguajacolicus JCM 14115 | reverse complement strand
CTGGCGCTACTCACCGCAACGACGTTCCGGGCTCGCAGGGCCAGAACGGTCGCAGTGGCCGCCCGGCTACCGGCCAGCGCTCAGCTTCGGCTCCGCGCACGGCATCCACCACGAGTACCCGTACCGGCGGAAACAAGGCCGTTTGGTCTTCCGCAACGGGCGCTACGTCCGGCGGATCCTACGGCTCGGGTGCCTCAGGCAACTCCGGTCGCGGTGGTTCCGGTGCAGGTCGTCCGGCACGCAGCGGTCCCCGTCGTGCGTCGCTCCCGCGTCCAACGAGCGTCGCGGCCGCTAACCTCCCCCCCGTTGTGAGGCCCGCTCTGCACGCTATTCCCTAGGTTTGGCGTGCAGAGTAGGCCCCCCGCAACGCATGGGTTCCATGTTGTGAGGCCCGCTCTGCGCACTATTCCCTAGGTTTGGCGTGCAGAGTAGGCCCCCCGCAACTCATAGGCTCCCCCCCGTTGTGAGGCCCGCTCTGCGCACTATTCCCTAGGTTTGGCGTGCAGAGTAGGCCCCGCAACTCACCAGCCTCGGGCGCGCCACTCCTCAAGGTGTGGCCGCTCGGCGCCGAGGGTCGTGGGCAATCCATGGCCCGGGTGCACCAGGGTCTCGTCCGGATAAGCGTCGAACAGTCGCTCCGACACGTCGTTCAACAGAGAAGTGAAGCGTGCAGGATCGTTCTGTGTGTTGCCGACGCCTCCCGGAAACAACGAGTCTCCACTGAAAATGTGGGCAGGTCCGTTCGGATCCTGGTACACGAAAGCGATCGAGCCTGGGTGTGTCCGCGCAAGTGGACCGCCGTGATCTCGAAGCCATCGAACCGCTCGACGTCGCCGTGACCAAGCCGGACATCCACTGGAACCGGCAACGCATCGGCGTCGTCCGCTCCAGCTGAGGTGGTTGCCCCCCCGGAAACGGCGACCAACTCCGGCAGCGCCCGGACGTGGTCCCAGTGCTGGTGAGTGGTGGCAATCCTGGCGAGCTTCGGCGTCGCGGCAGTATCTGCGGCACTGTCCTGGAGCAGCTGCTGAATGGCCGGAAGGTCGTCGGCGGCGTCGATCAACAACTGCGCACCCGTGGACTTTGAAGTCAACAGGTACACATTGTTGTTCATCTCGCTGACCGAAATGCTGCGGATAGTGACGTCACGCAGTGAGTGAATAAGCGAATCCATCGTGTCAGTCTATGCAGTTGCCGGGTTGGCTTCGCGGCCCTGTGAAACCCAGTTGGGGTCGGCAGAGCGTGAACCCACGACGGCGGCCGCAGCTTGGTCGAGCCTCTCAAGCTGCGCTGTTCCCAGTTGCAGGGACAGCGCCCCAAGGTTCTCGTCGATCCGGTGCGTCTTGCGCGTGCCGGGGGGGATGGGAACCACAGAAATCCCGAGGCGCTGACCTTGGGTAAACAGCCAAGCCAGGGCTACCTGGGCCGGAGTTGCATCCAGCCCGCTGGCTACCTCGCGGACCGCGGCCACTACGGCCTGGTTCGCATCAAGTGCCTCGTCACCAAAACGGGGGATCTTATGGCGGAAGTCATTTTCGCCAAGGTCGCTCGCGCTGACGGTTCCCGTAAGGAATCCGCGGCCCAGCGGCGAATATGGCACGAACCCGACGCCAAGTTCCTTGGCCGCAGGCACAACGTTGAGTTCAACATCCCTGCTCCAGATGGACCATTCACTCTGGACTGCGGCAATGGGATGGACGGCGTTGGCCTGCCTGAGCTCCTCGGCTGTCACTTCAGACAGTCCGAGGTGCCGGACCTTGCCCTCTCGGACCAGCTCCGCCATGGCCTCCACGGTTTCCACTATCGGAACGCGGAGGTCACGGCGGTGCATGTAGTAGAGGTCAATCACGTCAGTGTCCAGGCGGCGGAGGCTCGCTTCCGCCGCTTGCCTGATGTAGGGCGCATCCCCCGCGGACTCCCGTGTACCCGTCCGCGGGGGGGTTGCCCTCAATTCCGAACTTCGTAGCCACCTGGATCTCGTCGCGCCGCTCCTTCAAGAGCCTGCCAACCAGTTCCTCGTTACTGCCCGCGCCGTAGACGTCTGCGGTGTCGATGAACGTGATGCCCGCGTCCACTGCATGCCTGAGCGTCTGCAGGCCTTCCTCGGGTTCAATCCCACCGTAAACAGGTGTGAGGGCCATTCCACCGAAGCCGAGGGGGGGCTGACCTTGAGGCCGTCGCCGAGCTGAACTGCAGTCATGAACTTCTCCAATGCGCGTTTGGGTGCTCTTGAAGGCGTGAACTCAGTGGCTCACGTGGTATTCCTGTTGGCGCCAGAATTGGGCGAAGGGTGCCCGGTTGGCTTGCCCGATTCGGGGGGTTCCCTGCGTGACGTGCCGTGCGAACGGCACGATGCGCAGCGAGCCAACGAAATGGAGCGAGCTTCCTCCCCCCCGGGGAACCGGGCAGGAGCGCCACGGAGCGGTAGCTACTCGGCCTTGGCTGCGGCCTTGTCAGCGGGCAGGGCCTTCAAACCGGCAGCACAGCCCACGATTCCCGCGATGAACAGCAGCTTCAGCGGGCTCGCGGATTCCACACCTGTGATCATGGCCCACCCAACGGTCAGTGCAGCGCCGATACCCACCCACACCGCGTAGGCAGTGCCCAGGGGGATTCGCTTCACTGCGATACCCAGTCCGAGCATGCTTAGGAGGGCAGTGATGGCGAAAACCACAGTGGGCATGAGTTGCGTAAAGCCGTTGGAGAGGCCCAAAGCTGTGGCCCATACGGCTTCGAGCAGCGCTGATGCCAAGAGGATGACCCAGAAGACTCCGTTGCCGGAGTTGCCGGAGCTGCCGGTGTTCTTGATGTTTCCAGTGTTCTCAGTCATGGCTACGCCACCACCTTCAGGCCGACCACACACGCGCCGATGCCGGCGAGCAAAAGCAGCCGGGCCGTCGTCGCGCGTTCAACCTTGGTGACCATCGCGTACGTTGCGGTCAGTACGACGCCGACACCAACCACACTGCGTAGGCAGTGCCTGTGGGGGATGGACTGCATCGCGATGGCGAGTCCGGCCATGCTGGCGGCCACGGACACCAGGAACACAATGGTGGGGGGGACGGGTTTACGGAAGCCCTTGGACCGGTGGAGCGCTGCGGCCCAGACGGCCTCGAGTGCTCCGGAAAGAATGAGAATTATCCACGACATGACATTTTCCTTTGGCCAGTCTTGTCGCATGCCGGGTACTGAACCGTCGTCCGGAGGTTCCAGAGCGGAACCTTCATTTCAGGCTAGCAACTCCCGCGCGGGGTGGCCACCTCTGGTGGTTAACGTCACCAGCTCAGGAGTGGGACTCCACATGGTCGATCGAGATCACAGCGATGAAGCCGCGGCCCGAGATTTCCGGGCTGCGGGTATCGGAGCCGACCACGGCGTCATACCGTGAGAGCTCAACAGGTTCGGCCGCGCTGGTTGCCGGGGCGCCGCCGTTGGACTCTTCCTCCACAGCCGACTCTTCCTCCACAGCCGCGCCGGGCGCAACAGTCGCCTTACCCTCCAGCAGGACGGCAAGCTGGCCTTCGAAGACCGGGTGCGCACGCTTCTTGGAAATCTCCACAATGGACGTATAGCCCTTGAAGGCTCCCTCCCGGGCGATGACATTCAGATCCCGGATGTCCCCCTGTCGGAAGAGTGGCCCCCGACGCAGCCTCGCCCGAGAAACGGAACGGTCGGTACTTCTCGAGCGGGTGCTCGGAGCCGTCCACCGTGAGCAGCAGCAATTCGCCCTCGATGATGGTGATCACGCGCTCCATGCCCGGGAAGACGGAGAACTCGCCCGCTTTTGAAACGTCTGCGATGCTGACCCGCCAATCCCAGGCATTGTCCTGCGCCGAGGCGGCCTTCGGGTGGCTGGCGAGTTCGCGTGTCACCCCCCCGCCCCCCCGTTGCGCCACGGTTCGGGACGGATGTCGGCAAAGCGGATAATCTCCATCCGACCAGCCTAGTGGTGGACGCGGCTTCTGCGTTGGCATTGCGGCTTGCTACCGTCATATGTGGAAAACGTTGCGATTAAAGCTGGAGGCGCTGGAATGTTCGTCAAAGTGTGCGGCTTGAGTACGCCGGAATCCGTGCGTGAAGCCGTAGACTCCGGTGCAGACGCGGTCGGCTTCGTGCTCACTTCCAGCCCTCGCGAAGTCAGCCCGGACCAGGTGCGCATTCTGCTGCCGTTGGTTCCGGAGGGTGTTCACGCCGTGGGTGTTTTCCGGCACGAGGACGCCGCTGACGCCGTGGCAACGGCTCGAGCTGCCGGACTCGAGTGGGTGCAATTGCACGGCCACCGGACGGCCGGCGACGTCAAAACAGTGCACGACGCCGGGATGCGGCTCATCCGGGCCGTCACCATGGGCGCCTCCCAGGATGAGTTCGCGGAGCTGGGCGAAGAAATATTCCTGATCGATGCGGCAGTACCGGGCTCAGGCGAGTCCTGGGACTATGCGTCAGTGCGGGCAAAGGGGCTGGATGGCCGGGAGTGGCTGCTTGCCGGGGGGACTCGAATCCGGCAACGTGGCTTTCGCTGCGGCTGCTGCCGGTGCTTGGGGGAGTGGACGTCTCCTCCGGCGTAGAGGCATCCCGCGGAGTGAAGGACCTGGCAAAGATCCGCGCTTTTGTCGAAGCTGCCAAAGCCTAGGCTCGGTTACCGTGTCAGTGGGACAGCCTAGACTCGCTCACGACGACACGATTTACTCCAACGCACCACTACTTGGATATCGAACATCACCGAAACCAGGAGTTAAGCAATGAGTACGGAACAGCACACCCTGACCATGAGCCGCGAGTTTGATGCTCCCCCCCGCGAGAAGGTTTTTGAGGCCTGGATGGAGCCGGACAAGCTCACCCAGTGGTTCGGGCCCGTGGAGGTGGAAGCTCCCCCCCGCGACCAGATCATCGTTGAGCCCCGGGTTGGTGGCATCTGGCAGGTGGTCATGGTTTGGTCGGACGAGAACGGTGAGCAGTCGGCCCCCATTGAAGCCACCATCACCGAGCTGAATAGCCCGGCTCTTTTGGTTGCCCAGGCCAAAGCTGCTCCTGACGCTGACCACGAGTACGAGGAAATGCACCTTGAATTCGAGGACCTCAACGGCCGTACCCGGATGAATCTTACGCAGGCCCGTTCGCTTCAGAGGAATGGGTTGAGATGACACGCGACGGCTGGGGCACCTCGTTCGACAAGCTGGACGGGCTCCTGGCCGGCTGAGCTAATGGCCCTGCAGGGAGTGCCGCTGCAAGTCAGGGAAGATTCAGGGCAGACCCCCCCTAGGCTTTTTGTCGTGCCCGCAGGGGAGAATGAAGACTATGAAAACGCTCCTTAACATCATCTGGCTTGTCTTCGGTGGGTTCTGGCTGGCGTTGGGTTACTTCGCGGCAGGCATCATTTGCTGCGTGCTCATCGTCACCATCCCGTGGGGCATCGCTTCGTTCCGGATCGGTGCGTACTGCCTGTGGCCCTTCGGCCAGATGGTGGTTGAGAAGCCGGGCGGTGCCGGGGGGGTGTTCGCGCTCCTCGGCAATGTGATCTGGCTTCTGGTTGCGGGCATCTGGATTGCGATTGGTCACGTGGTCACGGCAGTCGCCATGGCCATTACCATCATCGGAATCCCGCTGGCCATCGCCAACTTGAAGCTGATCCCGGTTTCGCTGATGCCTCTCGGTAAGCAGATTGTGCCCACCAACCAGCCGTTCGTCAGCACCTACCGCTAGACCGGCACTGCCCATTTAGACGACCCGCTGCAGGCCAGACGATTCCTACCGTCTGAACTGCAGCGGAGCGTCTATTCGGGCATAAGAGCGGGGGGGACCGCTCATGCGAGTTCGCTGGCGAGGTTCCGGCGCGCAGCGTCGAGCCAGAGTGCTTTGGCGCGTTCGCCATGGAACAGCGGGTCCAGCCGCAGGAGATCGCGCACGACGGCGGCGCGACCCTTCGCGAAGTCTTCGTCGCTGACGCGGGCGTAGTCTTCGCGGACGGCGGCCAAGTAGCGTGCGTAGGACTCCGGGTCGCCGCCGAGCACGGAGAGGTCGGCGTCGCAGAGAAGTGCACCGGCGTAGTCACCCGTCTTTGGGCTGTGCGAAGTCGTGAGGCGGACCAGTCGAGCCACCTCCGCCACCTCGTGGGGGGAGCCAAACCAGCGGCGGTGAGCCGGTCCTCGGCCAAGCGTGCGGACTCTTCTTCGTCCTGCCCCGCAACCCCTTCGTAGACGGCATCGTGGAACCACGCCGCCAGCAAGACAGTTCGCGCAGGCTGTTCGGGTTCCGTCAGCACGTCCAAGGCTTCAAGGACTGCCAGGAGGTGGGTCCGGCTGTGGTATTTCCTGCCGTCCTCGCCCCAACGTTCAAGCAATTCAAGGCCCAGCTCCTCGTGACCTGGGTAGGTGCTGTTCCAACGTTCCATCAGAGGTACTGTCAATGCCTTGCTCCGTTCACGAGCCGGGATGCGCAGTCCGCTGGCAATGAGCTTGCGGACCAGGATGCGGGCCTCCACAGGGATGGCGCCCGCGGAAACGAGGTCGTCATAGCGGCGTTCCGGGACATCATAATGATCTCCGTCGAAGGCCCGTTCCGGAACCCCGGAAGCGGCTGCGAACGCGTGCAGCTCATCCAGCGAGGTGTCCGAAACGAGGTGCGAAAAGACGGTTCCGTGCGCTGGCCACAGGGGCGGATCGACGTAGATGGCCATTGCCAAAGTGTACCCATGTGATCCTTCCCAGTTGCCGGCCATCGGGACGTCTACCGCCGTGCTGCCGTCCCGGAAGTACAGGCTTCACTGCCCGCGCTGATCACGGCAACTGGGAAGGAGTGCAGGGAACTCAGTGCTGGGCCGGCAGGATGTTCTGGTTGCCGCGGAACACGTTGTCGGGATCGAATTCGCGCTTCACCAAGGACAGTCGCCGGTAGTTCTGTTCTCCATAGGCCGCCATAATCCGATCTTGCCCTTCGTCACCGATGAAGTTCAGCCACACGCCGCCCGTGGTGTGCGGGGGGGCGATGTCCTGCCGGAACTGTTTGACCCAGGCTTTTGCTCCTGTCCGCCCTCCCGTGTTTCGGACAGACCGAAGGGATGGCTGACCCAGGCTGCACCCCGGTGCTGCAACGGAGTATTCGCTGCAGCAGGGCCGCCCACGGCTCCGCCCCCAACGTGCCACCAACTGCTGCGAGTGCGGTCCCGGAAGGCGTTGAGCCGAGTCGACCAGAAGATCCAGTGCGTCGTCATTGAGCTCGTTATGGTAGTCCGCGCTCCAGTAGTTGTAGTGGTCCGGAGGGTCATCAATCATGCATTGGAAGTCCGCATATTGCATGGGCGAGACCAGATCCACGGAGGGGCCGAGTTCCTTGAACGGTTTGACGTGCTCTTCGCCGGCCTCAACATCACCCGCGTAGATGTAAGCCATCCCGACGGCGAGCTTGCCCACCATCTCTTCCGGGACGAACTCTTCCGGCGGGGGGGCGGTGAGGTACACGAGGGCTGTCCCCCACGGCGTCGGGCGCTCCAACGCAAGCCCCCGGAAGGCGCGCGACAAATCCTTCGCATCCTCCCCTGGGAACAGCATGAGGCCCGCCATCACGGTGGTCCAAGGTCGTGCAGCTTGAACGTCAAGGACGTAGCCACACCGAAGTTACCGCCCCCCCCGCCGTGGAGGGCCCAGAACAACTCGGGGTTTTCGCCGGGACTGGCGGTAACCCGTTGCCCGGAGGCCGTGACCAGATCGACGGAGAGCAGGTTGTCGCACGCGAATCCGTATGAGCGCTCCAGCCATCCCGAACCACCGCCCAACGTGAATCCCGAGACTCCCGTGGTGGATGCGCGCCCGCCTGTGACAGCCAGCCCGTACTGCTGGGTTGCGCGGTCGAACTCGCCCCCCAGGTCAGCCCTGCGCCTACCGTGGCGGTCTTCATCCGCGGTCCACACTGATGGACTTCATGGGACGGACGTCAATTACCAGCCCGTCGTCGTTGGTGGACATGCCCGCCACCGAGTGACCGCCTGAGCGCACGGCGACGTCCAAATTGTGGTTGTGCGCATAGCTCAGCGCTTCAGCCACTTCGCCGGGATCAGAGCATTTGGCGATGACAGCCGGTTTGCGGTCGATCATCGCATTGAAGAGTTTTCGGGCTTGGTCATAGTCCGGGCTGTCCGGACGAATCCATTCCATGGGACGTTCCTTCGCATCGGAAACTCTCCCCTAGAACAGGGTACGTCCGCACCTCCCGTCGGACCATGGGTAAAGCAAAGAAGTACGACGACGGCGGCGCACCACTTCGCGCCAAGCGCACCAGAGCTTACGGGCGCGTCATGCGGTAATGGGAGCACCGTGCCGCTCACTAACGCTTGGCGGTCACATAACGTATGCGGCGGATTAGATGGCGAAGATCCGCAAATACGGAACTATGATGCATTTATGCCGCAGATACGAATATCCGAAGCCGCGCGCTTTCTTGGTGTCAGCGACGACACCGTGAGGCGATGGACGGAAAACGGAACGCTTACTGCCCGGAAGGACTCAGCCGGGCGCCTCGCAGTGGATGGCTTGGAACTGGCCACGCTTGCCCGCGACCAATCCCATCTCCCCGACGACCCCTCCCGGGCAGGAAGCTCAGCCCGAAACCGCTTCATCGGACTGGTTACCGGCATTACCGCGGACAAGGTCATGGCCCAAGTAGAGCTTCAGTGTGGTCCGTTTCGCGTTGTTTCGCTGATGAGCAGCGAAGCCGTCCGGGAGCTCGGGTTGGAACTCGGTTCGGTCGCCACAGCCGTGGTGAAGGCCACCACTGTCATCATCGAAACACCGCAGGGAAAGAGTGTCATATGAGGTTCAGCCGCAAGCCTTTCGCCGCAGTGTTGATTGCAGGTGCCCTGGCGGTGAGCCTGGCAGCCTGTGCCCCCCGGGACCACACGTCCATTCACAGGATCGGCCAACCCGGAGTCGATGTCCGGCGAGATTACCGTTTTCGCGGCGGCATCCCTGAAAACGACCTTCACGCAGCTGGCCAAAGACTTCGAAGTCCAGCACCCGGAACCAAAGTCACTCTCAGCTTCGCAGGTCCTCTGACCTGGTCACGCAGATCACCCAGGGTGCCCCAGCGGACGTCTTCGCTTCAGCAGACACCAAGAACATGGCCAAGCTCGCCGACGCGGATCTCGTGGACGGCACGGCAACGAACTTCGCCACCAATGTCCTTGAGATCGCAGTCCCGCCGGGCAATCCGGCGTCGATCTCTTCCTTCGCGGACCTCGCCAAGCCCGGCGTCAAAGTGGTGACCTGCGCCAGCCAGGTTCCCTGCGGCGCTGCAACGAAGACCGTCGAAAAGGCGACAGTGACCACGTTGAGCCCGGTCAGCGAGGAATCATCCGTGACCGATGTCCTGGGCAAGGTCACCTCGGGCGAAGCCGACGCGGCCTGGTCTACGTTTCGGACGTCAAAGCGGCCGGCAATAAGGTCCAGGGCATCCCCCCCTTCCCCCCCGAGTCAGGCAGGGCCGTTAACACCTACCCATTGCCACGGTTGGCACCAGCAAGAACAAAGAACTCGCAGCTGCGTTCATTGCAAACGTCACTAGCGAAGCCGGCAAGAAGGTCCTTATGGACGCCGGCTTCGGAACGCCGTAGCGGAGTCCAGGGCATCGTGATCAGGCGTAGCGGCTACCACGGCATTCCGCGGTGGATTTATGTCATCGCAGCTGTGGGTGCACTCCTGATGGTGCTTCCCTTGGCGGCGATGCTGCTGCGGGTGAATTGGCCGCAATTCATTCCACTCATCACGTCGGAGTCCTCCCTTGCCGCCCTGGGCCTGAGCCTAAGGACGTCGGCTGCCAGTACCGTCCTCTGCGTCGTCTTGGGGGGGTTCCGTTGGCGCTGGTGCTTGCCCGCGGCGAGTTCCCCCGGACAAAGGCTCCTCCGCTCCTTCGTCCTGCTGCCGCTGGTGCTGCCGCCCGTCGTCGGCGGACTCGCTCTCCTGTACACGTTCGGGCGGCAGGGGGCTCCTCGGAAAGTCCCTTGAACTGGCTGGGATCCAGATCGCGTTCTCCACCTCGGCGGTGGTTTTGGCCCAGGCTTTCGTGGCCCTGCCGTTCCTGGTTGTCAGTCTGGAAGGCGCACTGAGATCGGCCGGAAGTAGATACGAAGCTGTGGCGGCGACCCTCGGGGGGCGCGGCTACTACCGTTCTTCGTCGCGTCACGCTTCCGCTAGTGCTGCCTGGGCTTGCGTCCGGTGCTGTGTTGTCGTTCGCGCGAAGCCTTGGCGAGTTCGGTGCCACCTTGACCTTTGCCGGCAGTTTGGAAGGCGTCACCCGCACGTTGCCGCTCGAAATTTACTTGCAGCGTGAGGCCGATGCGGACGCCGCCGTCGCGCTGTCGTTGGTGCTGGTGGCGGTTGCAGTTGCGGTGGTTGGGCTCAGCTATGGGCGCCGGCGAAGCAGCACTCCTGTGGAGGTCCAGCCATGAGCTTCGAGCTGCAGGCAAGCGTCCGCGCCAGGAACTTCGACATGTCCCTAAGCCTCGCTGAAGGTGAGACTGTGGCCGTACTCGGTCCGAATGGTGCCGGGAAGTCCACTCTGCTGGGCGTGATTGCCGGGCTGCTGCGGCCGGATGCCGGCTCGGCGCGAATCGGCGACAAAGAACTGTTCAAGCTCGACGGCGGCACTCACTCTTGGAGCCCGCCACATCTGCGGGGGGACGGCGCTTCTGGCCCAGGAGGCTCTCCTGTTTCCGCATCTGAATGCCTTGGACAACGTGGCATTCGGCCGCGAAGCGGGGGGTGCTTCGAAGGCTGCCGCGCGGGAGACTGCACGGCACTGGCTGGCCGAAGTCGATGCCCTGCCCCCCTGGCTGACCGGAAGCCCTCCCGGTTGTCCGGGGGGCAGGCCCAACGCGTCGCCGTGGCACGCGCCCTGCTGCTCAGCGAGTTGTTGCTCCTTGACGAGCCGATGGCCGCCCTCGATATTCACGCAGCACCATTGCTCCGCCGCGTCCTCAAACGAGTCCTGCGGGACCGCAAAGCCATCATCGTCACGCACGACATCCTGGACGCCTACATGCTCGCCGACCGAGTCATCGTGGTGGAGGAGGGGGGGCGCATCACGGAAGAAGGACCCACTCGTCAGGTCCTTGAAAGACCACGAAGCCACTTTGCCGCCGGCCTCGCCGGCTCAACCTCGTCGCCGGGACCATTGTTTCCGAGGGAATTACGACGCCGGATGGCCGGCTTTTCGCGGGCCGGCATGATCCGGACTGGTCACCAGTACCCGGCCAGGCAGGCGTGGCCGCCTTCCCGCCGTCGAGCGTTTCCGTCTTCCTGGGCGATGTGCACGGAAGCCCCCGCAATTCCTTCCCGGTAACCATCACTGACCTGGAACCCTACGGTGATCAGATCCGCGTCCGTGCCAGCCGGGGGGGCAATCGGCACAAGCTTTGTCAGCCGACATCACTCCCTCCGCATCCGCCGACCTGGGCCTGGTGCCGGGCATGGAAGTGAGGTTTGTGGTCAAGTCCGCGCTGGTGTCGGTCTACCCGGCCTGAAACACGCTTGGCCGAACACCCCCCCTGGCGCTACTCGCGATACATCCGCTCCGCATAGGACGGCCCGTAGTAGGCCTCCAGATCCTCCAATGGTGTTTCGGGTTGCGTGTAGGTCTGGGACAGCATGGCGATGCTCGGCAGGCCGTCAGTGTCCCAGGTTTCCGGTTGCCACAGTCCGCTCCGCATGAAGGCCTTACCGCAATGGGTGAACACTTCCTCCACAGCAACCACAACAGCGGCGCGCGGCCGGTGCCCCTTGACCACCAGGTGATCGAAGAAGTCGGCGTCACGGACAATCTGTGCCGTGCCATTGATCCGCAGGGTATCCGTTCTGCCCGGGACTATGGACAGGATGCCCACGTTCGGGTTCTCCAGGATGTTGTGGAAGCCGAAGGCGAGCTTGTTGCCGGGGGGGCGTTCCGGTATGGCGATTGTGTGCTCGTCCAGGACATGAATGAAGCCAGCTGGGTCGCCCTTGGGTGAGGCGTCCACGCGCCCGTGCGCATCCGAAGTCGAGATCACGCAAAACGGGCTGGCTGCCAGCCATTGGCGGTCGAAATCGCTGAGGGATGTGCGCACTTTCCGGCGCGCACGGTCCAAGGGCAATCCGATCAGTTCTTCGAGTTCATCCACGCTGGAAATGGTGTCCATGGCCCCCAGCCTACGGGTGTTTTTTGGCCCGTGGACGGCTCGCGCCCCCTTGCCGCCATCCGCGCCGGTTCTCGCTGGTGCGATAGGCGGATACGGGAGCGAGAGCTATGAGAAGACCCCCCCCGATATTCACATAGCCATGGTTTTGTGTGGACAGCAGTTTCGCCGTGGGCAAACATGGAACTCAATGGGCAAAAAGCAAAGTTGAGCGTAGTAGACTCAACTTTGTAATCATAGGTATCACTCCAGAAAGGGAGCACTCTTTGGACGTCAAATTCACCACCAAAAGCCAGGAGGCCCTTTCTGCGGCCGCCATGAACGCTTCGACTGCCGGCAACCCGCAGCTTGAGCCTGCCCACCTGTTGAAAGCCCTCATGGACCAGCGCGAAGGCGTTGCCGTTGCGCTGTTGCGTGCCACGGGAGCGGACCCTGATGCCGTGAGCGTTCAGGCCAGCTCAGCCATTAAATCGCTGCCGTCGTCATCGGGCAGCTCTGTCCAGCAGGCCCAGTTGTCCCGCCAGTCCATGCAGGCCATCCAAGCTGCCCAGAACGAGGCTGACAAGCTCGGCGATTCCTTTGTGTCCACGGAGCACCTGCTGCTCGGACTCTCGGCCGGAAGCGACGCCGTGGGTAAGTTAATGCGCGACGCCGGCGCTCCCACGAAGCGCTACTCGCCGCCCTGCCGGGTGTCCGGGGGGGACCGGAACGTCAACTCGCCGGATCCGGAAAACACCTTCCAGGCCCTGGAGAAGTTCGGCACGGACCTCACTGCCGTGGCCCGTTCAGGCAAACTGGATCCCGTCATCGGGCGCGACAGCGAGATCCGACGCGTCGTGCAGGTTTTGAGCCGCCGCACCAAGAACAACCCCCCCGTGCTGATCGGTGAGCCGGGCGTTGGCAAGACCGCCGTCGTCGAAGGCCTTGCGCAGCGCATGGTGGCCGGCGACGTCCCCCCCGAAAGTGCGGGGCAAAACGCTCATCGCCCTGGACCTCGCGTCCATGGTGGCCGGAGCAAAGTATCGCGGCGAGTTCGAGGAACGCCTGAAGGCCGTTCTGGAGGAGATTAAGAACTCCAACGGCAGATCGTGACGTTCATCGATGAAATCCACACAGTTGTGGGTGCCGGCGCCACGGGTGAAAGCGCCATGGACGCGGGGGAACATGCTCAAGCCCATGCTGGCCCGTGGTGAGCTGCGCCTGATTGGTGCCACCACCTTGGATGAGTACCGCGAGAACATTGAGAAAGACCCTGCACTGGAACGCCGCTTCCAGCAGGTCTATGTTGGCGAGCCCAGCGTCGAAGACACCATCGGCATCCTCCGTGGCCTGAAGGAACGTTACGAAGCCCACCACAAGGTGGCTATCGCCGACTCTGCCTTGGTCGCAGCCGCAACGCTGTCCAACAGGTACATCTCGGGACGCCAGCTTCCGGACAAGGCAATCGACCTCGTGGACGAGGCCGCGTCCCGGCTGCGCATGGAGATCGATTCCGCCCCCGGAAGAAATTGACCAGCTCCGCCGCGCCGTCGACCGTTTGACCATGGAGGAACTGGCCCTCCAGGGCGAAACTGACCCTGCGTCGGTGGAACGGTTGGCTGCGATCCGAGCAGACAAAGCCGATAAAAATGAAGAGCTCAGCGCTTTGAACGCGCGCTGGGAAGCTGAGAAAGCCGGACTCAACCGGGTGGGTGATCTCAAAGCGAAAATCGACGAACTGCGTTCCGTTGCGGACAAAGCCCAGCGCGAAGGCGACCTCGAATCGGCCTCACGGATCCTTTACGGAGAACTGCCTGCCTCGAGCGGGAGCTGAGCGCCGCTGCTGAGGAGGAGTCCGCCCGGAGCGATTCGAAACCGGAACTGATGGTTGCCGAGGACGTGACCGCTGACGACATTGCAGAGGTCATCTCTGCCTGGACCGGCATCCCTGCCGGACGAATGCTCCAAGGTGAGTCCCAGAAGCTCCTCCACATGGAGGAAGAACTCGGCAAGCGCCTCATCGGCCAGACCAAAGCCGTCCAGGCTGTCTCAGACGCTGTGCGCCGTGCCCGTGCCGGTATCAGCGACCCCAACCGGCCTACGGGCTCGTTCCTGTTCCTCGGTCCTACGGGCGTCGGTAAGACGGAGCTGGCCAAGGCTTGGCAGACTTCCTCTTCGATGACGAACGCGCCATGATCCGGATCGATATGTCCGAGTACAGCGAGAAGCACTCCGTCGCCCGGCTGGTGGGTGCCCCCTCCGGGATA
Organism: Paenarthrobacter nitroguajacolicus JCM 14115; assembly: GCA_001313365.1. The sequence continues at coordinate 8,104 of BBFS01000078.1, read as the reverse complement.
CGTCGGCTACGAAGAAGGCGGCCAACTCACAGAGGCTGTCCGTCGCAGGCCCTACTCCGTCGTGCTGCTCGACGAGGTGGAGAAGGCCCACCCTGAGGTCTTTGACATTCTCCTGCAGGTTCTCGACGACGGCCGTCTCACCGATGGCCAGGGCCGCACCGTGGACTTCCGCAATACCATTCTGGTGCTGACCTCCAACTCCGGAAGCCAGTTCCTTGTGGACCAGTCGCTGGATGCAAGGGCCAAGCGGGACGCCGTCATGGCCGTGGTCCAGGCATCCTTCAAGCCCGAGTTCCTGAACCGGCTGGATGAGATCGTCCTCTTCGATCCGCTGACAGTCGAGGAACTTGCCCGGATCGTTGAGCTGCACGTCGCCGAGCTGAGCAACCGGCTCCGCGATCGCCGCCTAAGCCTTGAGGTAACCGATGGGGCACGGGCATGGTTGGCCATGTCCGGCTTTGATCCCGCCTACGGTGCACGGCCGCTGCGCAGGCTGGTTCAACGGGAGATCGGCGACCGCCTCGCCAAGGAGATTCTTGCAGGCGAAATCAGCGACGGCGACACAGTGCTCGTGGATACCGCTGCGGACCTCGACGAACTCACCGTTGAAGGCTTCGAAGCGCTGACAGGTCCCGACGGCGGCGCTCCCGCAGGTACGGGCCTCACGGTTCGTCGGAAGTAGCGTTTCAGGCTACTTCGCGAGGAGATCTTCGGTGATGGTGTTGCCGGAATCCACCACGATGAAGCAATCAACGCGGCGGTCGCCCCGATCCCAACTGGTGGTGCTCGGGTAAACGTTCTGCTGAAGCAGCACGTAATTGTCGGCCGCTGCGTTGAGCTTCACGTCCTTGCAAACCTCGCGCCCTTTGTCCCTGAGGGCATTGGTTCCAGGGAAGGATTCATCAGATCCGTATGTGTGGACGGCGCCGAGTTGGGCCGAGTGCTCGGTGTCGCAGGCTACGGCCCTGGCTTTTGAGGCGTTGGCATCAAAGTCGGCAAAGCAGTCACCCACTTGGAAGTCCTTAGCCTCTGTATCACGGGGGGGAGTGGGCCGGCGGTCGGAGCTGCACTGGGTGTGGATACGGCGGCTTCCGGCCGGGTGCCCAGCAAGTTGAGCAGGACCCAAATCACAACGCCAATGAGTATGAGCACGCCAACAACGATTCCGCCGATAACCAACCGCTGCCGCTTGACCGGATCACCATGAGGTTCCGGCTGTCCGTGCAGGGCTTGATCGCCCTGCGGCTCCGGCCTCCATTCCTGACCCGTGTATGGCTGTTGGCCGGCGAAGGGTTGCTGCCCCGCGTAAGCAGGCGCATTGGCGTAAACGGGTGCATGGGCATTTTCCGGCGACGCTGAATCCCCCCCAGCTGGCTGTGCATCCGTGGGTGGCATCGCGGGATCGGGCTGGCCTGCCGGATTGGTAACAAAGTCAGGATCGAGCTCGGGTGCGGGATCCGGTTGCAGACCCGAGGGTGGCACCCAGGGAGCGGATGGCGGTTGCTGACCCGGCGAAGGTGGTGTTTGGGGCGCAGGGGGGCACTCCATCCTCGCCTTGTTCGCGTCGTGAACCGTCACGGGGGTGAAGTGTTGTCCTGGCTCATATTCCGGGGTGTGCCTTCCTGCTGTGGAGCCGCATTGAGGCAGACTCTACCCAATTTTTGCTTCTCTTGGAGGTGTAACCGCGTGGTTTCAACCGTAGTCGGCTCGGACGCGGGGGCCGTGGTGGCGCGCAGGCACCCCCCCGAAAGCATGTAATCTAGACATACGACAAATTGACCAAACATTCCGGGGGGGCCTCACCGATAGCAAGGTGACCACCTCCGGTCCAAGTACAAAAGGGGGGGTCACGCCATGGGGCGCGGCCGTCAAAAGGCAAAAGCTACCAAGCAGGCTCGGGATATTAAGTACTATTCCCCGAACACTGACTATTCGGCACTTGAGCGGGAGCTCACGGGTCCGTCCAGTCGTGTCAAGAGCCACTTCCCCGACGATCCCCCCGGAGCCGGACTATTCGGCCTACGAGGACAAGTACGCGGAAGATGACGACGACGAGGTAGACACCCGTCGGATCGGATAGCTGTCGCAACCAACAGGTGCTTATGGCACTGAGTTGCGGACCGCCGTCGTACAAGGTCATCGAGCATTTCCGAATGCCGTATATCTTTTGAAAAGGGCCTCCAGGCCACGCCATTCTTTGGCGTACCCTGGGGGGGCTCTTTTTTGCGTAGGCTGGGGTTCGGGCGCATCGAAAGGGAAATCCATGCCGGAGGTCGAGAGTTATCAGCAGGGAACACCGTGCTGGGTGGACCTGTCCTCCACCGACATAGAAGTTTCCAAGAAGTTTTACAGCGACCTCTTCGGGTGGGAGCTGGATGCCATGGATGCCGGAAATGGCATGACCTATTACATGGCCAAGCTCAAAGGCCGCTACGTCGCCGGAATGATGCAGCAACTGCCCGATGCCCCGGAGGGAATGCCTTCCTATTGGGCGAACTATCTTGCCGTTGATTCCGCTGACGAGGCCGCCCGGCGCGTGGAAGGCGCTGGCGGAACCCTGCTTTTCCCTCCAGACACGGTTCCCAACGGCAGCGGACGTATGTTCTTCGCCACAGATCCGACGGGTGCTCAGATCGGCTTCTGGGAAGCCGGTAACCATCCCGGTTCGGGCTTGGTCAACGAGCCCGGGACCATGATTTGGAATGAACTGCAGACAGATGACGTCCACAAGGCCGTGGCGTTCTACGAGGCTGTGACAGGTTGCACCAGCGAGACTGCGCCGGCCGGCGACCTGCAGGAGTACACGAGCCTGCTGGTGGATGGAAAGCGAATCGCGGGTGCTTAAGTTGCCTATTGAAGGCCTGTCACCGTTCTGGATGACGTACTTCAACGTGGTGGACATTGATGACACGGTGAAGCAGGCAGTTGAGCTGGGCAGCCATATCATTGCACCGGCTTTTGATGTGTCTGGAGTTGGGCGAATGGCAGTTCTCATGGATCCAGCGGGAGCAGCGTTCAGCATCATGACAGGCTTGGCAGCATGACATCACGAAAGCACTATGCCAGTGGAGAGCCGTGCTGGGCCGATCTTCAGACACGGGACGTCGCGGCAGCCAAGACTTTCTATGAACAGGTCTTCGGCTGGACTTTCAAGGACCTGCCCACGCCGGATGGCCGCAGTTATGCGCAGGCCTTCGTCAAGGATCAGTTGGTGGCTGTGATCGCCCCCCCGCAGAACTCCATGCAGGAGCCGCCGGAACGCGTGGCCAGTGGAACATCTACATTTCGGCCACCGACACCGAGGAAATCGCGGAGGACGCGGTCCACGCGGGAGGGAAACTCCAGTTCGGCCCAGAGGCTGTGGCCGACACCGGGGGTCTTGGCGTTCATTGAGCCTCCGGGCGGTGGCACCACGGGCATCTGGCAGGCCGGCACCCATGTGGCAGTCACTTGTTCAACGAGCCCGGGGCGTTGGCCTGGGCGGAATTGCTGACGCCCGAGCCGCAAGCCGCCGTCGCGTTCTTCCAGCAGCTTTTCGGGCATGAGGTCACCGAATATCCCCAGGACGACGGCGGCAGCTACAGCACGCTGATGGTCAAGGGTGACGAAGTGGCTGGCATAGTTCCTGCCGATGAAGGTGACGAGGCCGGCTGGCAGATCTACTTCGGCGTAGCGGATCTGCGAAAAGCAGCGGAAGCAGCAGCAGCAGCCGGGGGGAGAGCTCCTCGTTGAACCGGAGGCTAAACCCGAAACGGGGGTCACTTGCCACTATTCAGGACCCCCCCAGGGTGGTGTCCTAAGCCTCGTACAGGTCTAGGAAAGGCAGCAACAGAAAAGAGCGGCCGGGCGCCGCGCATATTCCCAAGTGCCTCGCAAACGGGTCGGCGCTGCCCGGATGTGGGTGTCGGACGCCCTTTTCCGCAGCGGGAACGAATATGGGTGTCCCTACTGACTCAAATGCATACAAAAAGAGCGGCCGGGCAGTCTATGACTGCCCGGCCGCTCTCTTTATGAAGCGATAACGCGCTTAGGCGTAGGCGTTCACCAAACGGACAGCGCCGCCGTCGACGCCCTTGGCGCCCTGGACGTAGTCCGGGCCGGTCTTGTCGATCGAGTCGCTGTCAGCCGAAACGGTACCCATGACCCAGGACGGCAGGCCGCGGTCGTTGAGGCGGGCCACTGCAGCATCGGCTGCTTCGGCGGAAACAATGGCAACCATGCCCACACCGAGGTTCAGCGTGCGCTCCAGGTCCGCCAGCGGAACGTTGCCGAGCTCGGAGACCAGCTTGAAGATCGCAGGCAATTCCCAGGTGTTGCGGTCCACCGTGGCTACGAGGCTGCGGGAGGACACGGGCCAGGTTGGCAGCCAGGCCGCCACCGGTGACGTGGCTGAAACCGTGCACTGCTGCACTGCCCGTGACCGGGAAGGTGCGGGCGAGGTCAAGGCAGTCAGCTGCGTAGACGCGGGTGGCTCCAGGAGTTCTTCGCCCAGCGTGCGGCCGAGTTCGGAAACCTGGCGGTCCAGGGCCCAGCCGGCGTGGTTGATGACGCGGCGGACCAGGGAATAGCCGTTGGAGTGCAGGCCGGAGGAAGCCATGCCGATGACCACGTCGCCAGCGCGGACGCGGTCCGGGCCGAGCAGGGCGTCTGCCTCGACGATGCCTGTTGCGGCACCTGCGACGTCGTACTCGTGCTCACCCAGGAGGCCCGGGTGCTCAGCGGTTTCGCCGCCCACCAAGGCGGTGCCGGCCACGGAACACGCAGCAGCGATACCGCGGACGATGTCCGCGATGCGCTCCGGGACAACCTTGCCGCAAGCGATGTAGTCGGTCATGTAGAGCGGCTCAGCACCCACCACAACGATGTCGTCCACCACCATGCCCACCAGGTCAAAGCCGATGGTGTCGTGGATGTCCATGGCCTGCGCAATGGCAACCTTGGTGCCAACACCGTCAGTGGACGTTGCCAGCAGCGGCTTCTTGTAGGTCAGCAGCCGGGAGACGTCGTACAGGCCAGCGAAACCGCCGACGCCGCCAATCACCGAAGAGTTGTGCGTCGCCTTGATGGCGCCCTTCATGAGTTCGACTGCGCGGTCGCCCGCTTCAACGTCGACACCCGCAGAGGCGTAGGTGATACCGGAGTTATTCTCAGCGGCGGGTGTTGCGGAGCTCATACAGACTCTTTCTTGTCGGCGTCGGTCAAACGATCAGCGTCGGTAAGCAGGTTTTCGAATTCGGCGTCGGGTCCGGGATCGCAACCCGTGGCGCCCGGCTTCTCGGCAGGGTCCTCGGAATCGTCCACCGAAGCGGCCTCGTCTGCAGCAGGCAGGCCGCCAAGGTCGGTGCGCTCCAGCAGGTTCTTGCCCAACTTGTCCGCGTGCGGCAGCTCGATGGGGTACTTGCCGGTGAAGCAGGCCGTGCAGAGGCGTTCGCGCGGCTGCTGGGTAGCGCCGATCATGCCGTCTTCGGAGATGTAGGCCAGCGAGTCAGCGCCGATTGCCTGGGAGATCTCCTCGATGGTGGCGCCGTTGGCGATGAGTTCCGCGCGGGACGCGAAGTCGATGCCGTAGAAGCAGGGCACTGAACCGGGGGGGAGAGGAAATCTTGACGTGCACTGCGGCGGCGCCGGCTTCGCGGAGCATCCGAACGATGGCCCGCTGGGTGTTGCCGCGGACGATCGAGTCATCCACCACAACAATGCGCTTGCCACGGATCACGGATTCCAGAGCATTGAGCTTGAGACGGATACCCAGCTGGCGCAGGGTCTGCGACGGCTGGATGAACGTGCGGCCCACGTAGGCGTTCTTGACGAAGCCGTGCGCAAACGGAATGCCGGACTGCTCTGCGTAGCCCACAGCGGCGGGTGTGCCGGACTCGGGCACAGGGATAACAAGGTCTGCCTCATGCGTGTTTTCGCGGGCCAGCTGGCGACCCATTTCCACGCGGGCCTCGTACACGGAGCGGCCGGCGATGGCAGCATCCGGGCGGGCGAGGTAGACGTATTCGAAGACACAGCCGGCGGGGGGGTTGCCTCGGCAAAGCGCTGCGAACGGACGCCGTCCTCGTCAATGGCAATGAACTCGCCGGGCTCGATCTCGCGGATGAAGCTCGCGCCAACAGTAGCCAGGCCGGCCTGCTCGGAAGCGACAACCCAGCCGCGCTCCAAACGGCCCAGGCACAGCGGACGGATGCCATAGGTATCGCGGGCTGCGTAGAGGGTTCCCTCATCCATGAAGACGAAGCAGAAGCCGCCCTTGATCTTGGGCAGCAGCTCCAGGGCAGTCTGCTCCAGGGTCTTGCCCTCTTCGCCCTCGAGGAGAGCTGTCACCAGTGCGGTGTCCGAGGTGTTGCCCTGCTTCATTTCACCGGTCAGCTGGCCATCGTTGCGCTCAAGGATCATTTCCCGAAGCTCAGCGGTGTTGGTCAGGTTGCCGTTGTGAGCCAAGGCAACCGTGCCGGTTGCTGTCGCACCCAGGGTTGGCTGCGCATTGGCCCAGTGGCTTGCACCGGTGGTGGAGTACCGGCAGTGGCCAACGGCCAGGTGCCCGGTAAGGGTGTTCAGGGTTGTCTCATCGAAGACCTGGGACACAAGGCCCATGTCCTTATAGACATTGATGCGCTTGCCGTCACTGGTAGCAATACCAGCCGATTCTTGTCCGCGGTGCTGCAGCGCATACAGCCCGTAATAGGTGAGTTTTGCTACTTCTTCACCGGGAGCCCAAACCCCAAAGACGCCACAAGCGTCCTGGGGGGGCCTTTTTCGCCGGGGAGAAGATCATGAGAAAGTTTTCCGTCGCCACGTGCCACTGGTCGATTGTCTCATGTTGTGGCCGTGGTACGTTCCCCCCCGGTGCCTATGTGACCCCTTGAACTGGCGTGTTCCCGCGAAAATGCGGTGTGTCTCACATTCGGGACCCCTGTGAAGAGGCGGGCCGGGCGCCTGACTTAGCGGACGTCGTCGTTCTCTGGTCCTTCATCCGGAACCGAGTCCGGAACGGGCTCCACCACGGCGCGCTGGGTGCGCTTGACGCTAAGGCGGTCCAGGATCAGGGCGAGGATGGAGAACAGGATGACGCCGCCGCCTGCGCAGACGATGAGAAAGAATCCGAACACCGTGCCCGCATCAAAAGCGGGGTCGGCCTGGCGGCCGTAGGCGATGATTGCAGCCACGATTGCACCAACCACGGCTCCCAGAATCATGAAGGGTACGAACTTGGGTGCCCGACGAACCGTGATCTCGCGACGGGCGGAGTTGGGGGGGTGGTGTCCTCTGAAGCCATGCCTTCAAGCGTACCTTTCTCCGCCCAAGTGACAGATAAACCCCATGTTTCCGAAGAACATGGGGTTTATCTGTGAACTCGGTGGGGGGGTGGCTAGCTGCGCGGTAGGTCGAGAAGGCGAACGGCTCAGCAGTAGCGGCACATGGTAATGCTCGCCGGCGTCCGAAACTGTGAAGTTCAGGTCGACTTCCGGGAAGAACGTCTCCGTGCCGAGGCCTCATAGTAAGCGCCGGTGGCGAAGTTCAGGCGGTAAGCACCACCGGGAATCCGTTCCGGACCGAGGGTCTTGATGCGGCCATCGGCGTCGGTTTCGCCCTTCGCCACCAAGGTCCAGTCGTCACCTTCCCGGACGTAAAGTACGACGGCGACACCCGCCGCCGGGCGGCCGGAACCGGTGTCCAGGATGTGGGTTGTTACTTGTGAAACGCTCATGCGTTGACTCCTTCGCTGATCAGTCCGGAGAGGCGCAGCAGTGCGATCTCCCGCAGCTGGCCGGCCACGATTGTGTCTTCTTCTTCGGGGGGGGTGTGGGTCAGGCGCTCTTGAAGGCACCCAGCATTTCCTGCGCGCTGCGGCCTGCAGCGCGGATCAGGAAGACCCTGCCGAATTTTTCTTCGTAGGCCCGGTTTCCCTCGGCGAGTGCCGCTGTTGTCTGGTTGTCGCCGGGATCCACACCTGCCTGCTCCGAACGCGACATGGCCGCCTCGGTGGTCTGGGCCTTGGGGGGGCGTTCGCCAATCCGCGGGTGGTGTGCCATGGCGGACTCCACCTCGGCCGCGGTAAATGGCTCGGCGGCGCGCTGGGCTTGCCCCAGCAGCTCGTCGA
>BBFS01000077.1 GCA_001313365.1 Paenarthrobacter nitroguajacolicus JCM 14115 | reverse complement strand
AGCCCGGGCGCGCGGCCCCCCCAGCTCCGCCACCAGCTCGCTCAGGGTCTCGGGGCCGTGAGTTGCTGATGACGACGTCATAGCCAAGTTCCACTGCTTTACGGGCGACTTGGCTGCCAATGTGTCCTGCACCGATGATTCCGATTGTTGTCATGACCTTGCAAACAACAAGTTGCAGACGCCTCATTCCTGCGTTACGCAATGTTTCTGAGAGGCTTATACTAAGTAGTCTTACTATGCTGGTTGGCATCGAAGACGAGGAGGTAGGGATGGCCGGGCATTTGGAACTGGTTGAAACGCCTGATGGGGGGGAATTTCGGATTTTGATGGTGGACGGCGACGACGTGCTGATGGGTCTGTCCAAGCGGTTCGCCTCAGTGGATGAGGCTGTCGAGGGAGTTGCTGCCATCAGGGAGGTGGCGGGGGACGGGACTCCTTCGCACCTCGACGGCGGAGCGATATGCCGTGCTGATGTTGGAGGAACCTGTGATTGATTCTGCGCTGGCAGCGCAGGGTGTGCACGGTGCACAAGCCCGGACGAAGGTGGTCAACTGTGGCAGCTGATAAGACGACTCAGAAGAAGCGCGGTGTTCTTTTCGATGTTGATGGAACGCTGATCGATTCGAGCTACTTCCACGCCATGGCTTGGTGGCAGGCGTTCCGACGCGAAGGGTTGGACATCGAGATGTCCGCCATTCATCGTCGAGTAGGCATGGGCGGGGGGGACCGGCTCATCCAGAGCCTGGTACCGGACTGCTCCGAGGATATGCAGGAAGATCTGAAGTCTGCGCATGGTGCGGTCTTCTCAACGTTTTGGCCGACTCTGCGTACCTTCGAGTCGGTTCGGGACCTTCTGGCCGCGTGCTCCGACGCCGGATTGGCGGTGGGCTTGGCGTCCTCGGCGCAGGAACGCGACCTGGAAGTGAGCAGGCACCTCCTGGACGCCGGATCTTCCATCGATGCGTGGACCAGTTCCAATGACGCCAAGGAGAGCAAGCCCGCGCCGGACATTCTTGAGGCGTGCTTGGAGAAGCTTGGGCTTAGCCCGGAGGATGTGGTGTTTGTTGGCGACGCGGTATGGGACGTGAAGGCCGGCAGTGCCATTGGCATTCCCGTTATCGCACTGACCTGCGGTGGAATAAGTGAAGCCGAACTGCGGGACGCCGGTGCCGCGGAAGTCTATGACAATCCACGGCACCTGCTGGAGAACCTGGAGACCAGCATGATCGGCAAGTTGATGGCTGGTTCGCGGGACGCCTAATGGCTGCTATTAGCGCGGCTCGTCGCTGATTCCTTTGTCCCGTCCGCGCCGGTTCCGTAGGGTCCAAATGATCAAAGCGATGATGATGGCTGCCGCAACGCCCGCCAGAATCCATGGAACGACGTCGGTGCGGGTTTGCTCCTGTTGTTCGGTCTCGCTGGTGCCCGGATTGGCAGGTCCGGTGCCGGCGGGATTCGAGACGTCAGTGGTCGGCTCCGCGGTGGGCGTGGCCGTGGAAGGGCCGGAGGGATTGCTGGGTTCCGGCGACGGAGTGGTGGTGGCAGCTACGCTGCCCTGCGCGCCGCCTGCTGCGTTGGCTGCAACGGCAGTGGAAAGCATGGACGGCGAAGAGGGTCAAAGCAAGGGTGGTCATGGCTAATCTGCGAAGCATCATTCCTCCTGGGTTACTGGCATGATTCCTCATATAGTAAGCATACTGACTAAGCCTGGTTGTGGATGCTTTTAGCGGGCACTGCCGGCAATGGATCCGGAGCGGCACCCGCGGGCGCCTTAACGCGTGAGCTTGGCGGAATCCGGTTCCTGGTCGCCGATGTGGCCCGGCGCGTTGGCAGCGAGGACGCGCTGGACGAACGCACTGTACTCCTCCATGTAGTGTCGCAACAGCCCGGCCGTTCCTTCGTCCTTAACTGAACCGTCGTCGTCGTACGCGTCTGCGACGAAGCGGATATACGCCTCAGGTGCGTTCAGCTGCGGCGCGTCCAGGAAGCTCAAAACGCTGCGCATGGACGACTGCATCACCGCTGTCCCGATACCGCCCGGCGATGCGCCTATGATTCCGGTGGGCTTGCGCGCGAATGAGTTGCTGCCCCACGGCCGCGAACCCCAGTCGATGGCGTTTTTCAAGGCGCCCGGAATGGAGCGGTTGTACTCGGGGGGGGAGACGAAAAGGATGCCGTCAGATGCGGCGATGGCATCCTTCAATTCCCGGCCTGCAGGCGGGAAGTCAGCGTCGTAGTCCGCGCTGTACAGAGGGAGGTCCTTGATGGCGATTTCATGGAACTCGAGTTCCGGCGGTGCGACGCTGATGAGGCCTTGGAGAGGACCCGATTGATGGAATTGCTTGCCAGGCTTCCGACGAAATAACCGATTTTGAAGGTGTCCATAGCGGCTTTCCTTTCCGACGGCACGGCCGGAACCGGCTCGTCGACGGTGTGGTGGCTGGTTGCCCCAGCTTCCACCGACCCTAGTTGACTTATGCACATAGCGCAGCCCCTACTCCCGCAGGGACCTTTGCGGTCATAGACTCATGCCAACTGAGTTCTGGAGAGTTCCGGAAGAGGGGGGGTGACGGGTGAAAGCAGGCATAGCGCGCGAGACGCTCGATGGCGAGCGACGTGTTGCCGCAACGCCGGAAACGGTGAAGCAACTGGTGGCTTTGGGCCTTGAGGTCGACATCGAGTCCGGCGCGGGGATGGCGTCCGGCCATAGCGACGACGACTACCGGGCGGCCGGCGCCGCTGTGGTGCAGTCATTGGTTCTCGGATCGCTGGATGTTTACTGCCACGTGCGTCCCATGGAACCGTCGACGGCGGGAGCTCTCCGCCGCGGTACGGTCACCGCCGGTTTGGGGTCACCGTCCTCGGAGTTGCCCACTGTGCGGGCGCTCGCCGCTGGAGGAATCACCTCCTTTGCACTGGAACTGGTTCCGCGTATATCGCGTGCCCAGTCCATGGATGCGCTCACCTCGCAGGCACTGGTGGCCGGCTATCGCTGTGTCCTCGAGGCGGCCATGCGGCTCCCACGCTTCTTCCCGCTGTATATGACGGCAGCAGGGACCATTCCGCCCGCCCGCGTGTTGGTGCTCGGCGCTGGAGTGGCTGGTTTGCAGGCAATCGGAACCGCCAAAAGGCTCGGGGGGGCCCGGGTTTCCGCCAACGATATCCGTCCGGCCTCGGCTGACGAAGTGGCATCCATGGGAGGAACGTTCATCAGGCTGGACCTGGAGACCGCCGAGGCATCCGGCGGGTACGCGCGGGAACTCAGCGCGGACCGGGGGGGTGCCCTGCAGCGAGCCCTTTTGACGCCACACGTGGCCCAAGCCGATGTCCTGATCACCACCGCCGCGGTACCCGGGAGGCGCGCTCCGCTCCTGGTAACCCGCGAGATGGTGCAAGGGATGCGCCCGGGATCCGTGGTGGTGGACCTGGCTGCCGAATCCGGCGGCAACGTGGAGGGCAGCATCCCCGGCCAGGACATCCCCATCCCTACCGGCGACGGTCAGGGTGTGGTGACACTGGTGGGAATCAAGGACCCTGCCTCGGCGATGCCCGCTGACGCCTCGCGCTTGTACGCCAAGAATGTGTCCAACCTTTTGGCCCTGATGACGCAGGACGGCGTTGTTGCTCCGGACTTTGAGGATGAAGTTGTTGCCGGCACGTGCCTCACCCACGACGGCCAAGTCCGGCACGCACCAACTGCGGAAGCATTGGCGGCGCTCGCAGGGGAGACTGCCCCCTTTGGCAGCGGTCATACCGGCACTTTCCCAACAGGAAATAACGGCAGTGAAGGAGTGCGCTGATGGACGGCATGAGCCTGCTGACTATTACTGTCTTGGCGGTGTTTGTGGGTTTTGAGGTGGTTTCCAAGGTCTCCAGCACCCTGCACACGCCGCTCATGTCAGGGGCCAACGCCATCCACGGCATCATCCTGGTGGGCGCCATCATCGTGGCCGGACAAGCCGCTGACCCGTGGGTGTTGGCGGTCGCCCTGCTGGCTGTCGTCCTTGCCACGGCCAACCTCGTGGGCGGGTTCGTGGTAACCGACCGCATGCTGGAGATGTTCCGCGGAAGGCAACGGCCGCCGTCGAACGCTGGCTTTGGAGGTTCCGGCGCTCCCGGTGGACCTGGAAGCCATGCCGTCGTGGAGCCGTTCGATAAGGAGCGCCGGCAATGACGTTGCTCAATCCCACGTGGACGGCACTCCTGTACCTGGCCGCCGCGGCCTGTTTCATCCTCGCCCTGAAGGGATTGAATTCGCCAAAGACTGCACGGCGCGGCAACCTGATCGGAGCATTAGGCGCCCTGCTGGCTGTGGTGACGGTGTTTGTATCGGTGAAGCTGGACAACATTCCCTGGATTCTTGGAGCCATAGCTGTGGGCTCGGGTGTTGCTGCGCCTGTGGCCCGTCGCGTGCAAATGACTCAGATGCCGCAGCTCGTCGCACTCTTCAACGGTGTGGGTGGTGGCGCTGCGGCGCTGGTCGCTCTGCTGGAACTCTCCCACGCGGACGATCCGTGGGTTCGGTTGGCAATTGTCTTCACGCTGCTGGTGGGTGCGGTGTCGTTCGCCGGCTCCGGTGTCACCTTCGCCAAACTTCAGGGGCTCATGACCACCCGGCCCGTGACCTTCCCTGGCTTGCCCGCACTGATGGCAGTAGTGCTGCTGGCCGCCGTGGGAGCCGGCGTCGTGGTGATCCTGAATGGCTCGTTGGTGTTGGCGCTGCTGCTGCTGTTGTTGGGATTGGTTGCCGGAGTCCTGTTGGTTCTCCCGGTGGGTGGCGCCGATGTGCCGATTGTCATTTCGCTCCTGAACGCTTTCACAGGGCTGGCCGTCGCGGCTTCTGGATTGGTACTGGGCAATGTCCTCCTTGTTGTCGCCGGCACGTTGGTGGGAGCGTCCGGCACCATCCTCACCCGTGCCATGGCTGCCGCCATGGGACGCAGCGTTGCTGGCATCATGTTCGGGGGGGCCTTCAAGGGTGGCTCCACGGCCGGATCCACTGCCGTCAGTGAGCGGCCGGTGCGTTCCTCCAGTGCGGAGGACGTGGCAGTACTTCTCGGGTATGCGCAGCGGGTGATCATCGTTCCGGGATATGGCCTTGCAGTCGCCCAAGGCCAGCACACCGCCGCAGAGCTTGCCCTTGCCTTGGAAGCACGCGGTATTGAAGTGGACTTCGCCATCCATCCTGTGGCTGGGCGCATGCCTGGCCATATGAATGTATTGCTCGCAGAGGCCAACGTCCCGTACGAGTCGCTGAAGGAAATGAGTGAGATCAACTCCGAGTTCAAGACCACCGATGTGGCCTTGGTGGTGGGCGCCAACGATGTTGTGAATCCCGCAGCAAAGACCACCTCGGGATCGCCCATCTACGGAATGCCTATCCTGGAGGTCGCCGACGCCCGGCAAGTGGTGTTCCTCAAACGCTCCATGCGTCCAGGGTTTGCGGGGGGGATTGAGAATGAACTGTTGTACGAACCGCAGACCACCCTGTTGTTCGGCGATGCGAAGGACTCGCTGACCAAAGTTCTGGGGGGGCCGTCAAAGCGCTCTAAGACTGACGACTCGGACGGATACTTGCTGGCTTCAAAGACCTTTCGGACAATCAGGTGGGGTCCTATGCTGAACCGTACGAGCTACCCTGCCCATGCCGAACCGCCACATTCAACGAGGTTGCGCCATGACCGTGAAACTCAACAAGAAGGCTCTTGACCACGCGAAGCATCTGATCCGCGACGGCAAGGTGGTCAAGGATACCCGCGATGACTGGAGCGAGCACGCCCCCCCCAGCGCCAAGGATGAGAGTGCATTTTTGGACAAACATGGGCACTCGGAGTACTCCAAGTGGTTCCTCGGAGTGGACGACGATCACCCGGACGACCAAAAGGGCCACTACAAATTCCCCATCGGTGACTTCAAGAAGATCCACCGCTGCGGTGTGATCTCCGCCGAGAGCAGGGCCGGACAGTACGACTACGACGACATTCGTGATGCTTTGGGGGGGAAGCTGCTCGAAAAGATCGACGAGGACTGAAACCCCCCCTGGCCAAGCTCATCTATTCGGCCGTCATGTCTTTGGATGGCTCCATCGCGGACCCCGGGCGCACCTTGGCAATGACGCCATCTTCTTGAGGCACCGCGTGCTGAACTGAAGTTGCCGGCCGCCCTCAGTTGGTGGATGGCTGGTGTGCGGGACTGTGCGCCAGGATTTCCGCGAGCTCGGCCAACCTATGCGCGCGCGCCGATTCTGCGGGCGAAAATGGCTCGCCGGGTCGGGAAAAGACCAGCGGCCCGTGCCACGCCGTCGGGATTTTGAGGATGTCAGGTGAAGGCCCGACGACGGCAGTCGCCTCGGGTCCGTGGCGATCAGGATTCATCGGAACTACTTTTGCGGACAGGAGTTCGGCTACCGCATGCGGAAGTTCCTTGGGGGTTCGCTGCGATGCGGGTGGCGAGGCTCAGGGCCTTGGTTTGGCCGTCGGCCATGGCCAAAGCAGTGGTGGGCCAAACGTGGGACTCATGCCCACCGCCGTCGTGCAGTGCTTTCAGCAGTTCCGGCTCGGTGACGTCGCCGGGCGTGGAGAGAACGAACTCATCCATCACGCGCTCACTGTGGCCGGTGGCGGCGGAACTGGTTACGGTCATCGGGTGTACGTGGAGGCTAAGGATGTTGGCGTCCAACTTAGCGAGGGACTGGGTCAGCTTCTGCAAGGACCCTGATTGGTCCAGCAGCACTGTTCGCGCACGCCAGAGGGCAGGAGCGAGGTGCAGTTTGTGCCGCTGGCGGAGAGCCGGAGCATGCAACCAGCGTCGCAGAACCTTGGCGGCTGACGGTTCGGCCACCCAAATGACCAGCACCGTGGCGGTGACGGCCAGCAGCAGGACCTTGGCCACGTACGGCAGATGGGTTTCGACCACTGCCGCATGAACCAGCAATTCAATGGGAAGCATCACCGCGATGTTCGCGAGCGTAAGCCGGGCCTTGGGGGCTTCGGGCAACTGGCCGCAGACATCACAGAGAAGATCCGCGGTGACGGGAGTGCTCGGTTTGGGCTTCATGGTTTCATGCTGCCCTGCCACTGTTTCGAGTCCGTTGCCTTTGCGTCACGTTCCGGGGGGGACGTGCCGGTGAACGTGAAAGAGCCCGGCGTTCCCGCGGAGAGAACGCCGGCTCAGGCCAAGCAACTGGGACGCAGCGCTCGCGACGAGCGGTCGGTCCTAACGGGTGCGGTCGGCCCTAGCGCGTGCGGTCGGAATCGAAGTCCGCGTCCAGCTCGGAAGTGTTGCCGGCGTTGCGGGCGGCGGCCGCGTCCTTGAGGAGATCGCGGATTTCGGCCAGCAGGGCGGTATCGGCCGGGAGCGGCTCTTCCTCGGGTTCCTCGGTGGAGAGGCGGTTCTTGACCAGGGAATTGATCTTGTTCATGGGCGCTACGAAAATGAAATAGACCACGGCGGCAGTGATCACGAAGGTCACGAGCGCGGTCAGTACAGCGCCGATGTTGATGAACGTGGCGGGGGTTGTTTTCCCAGATCTTGAAGCCGAGTCCGTCAGCGTTCATGCCACCGGCGGCGGCGATCACGGGGTTGATGATGTTGGTGGTGAAGGCAGCAACGAGGGCGGTGAACGCACTGCCAATGACGACGGCAATGGCCAACTCGATCACGTTGCCGCGAAGTATGAAGTCCTTGAAACCCTTGAGCATGGATGGTCCTCCGATTGGGTGCGGGTGTCTGGCTCAGCAGAGATCAAACTACACTCCGGGGTTTCAGGGGGGTTGTCACAGGGATGTGCGCGAGCGTTGATTTGAATGGCTCGGGATGTGAGCGAGCGATGATTGGAGGCTCGGGATGTGCGCGAGCGATGGGCGGGAGGCGCGGGATGTGAGCGAGCGATGGGCGGAAGCTTGGGATGTGAGCGAGGGTTGGGTCTCTCACATCCCGGTGCCCCCGGACAAAGCAGTACTTGTTAGGCGAGCAGGGACCTCGTGTGGTCGTTGAGGAACATCCCGCGGGGGGGATCGAACTCGCGGCGGACCTGGATGAACGTGTCCAGCTCCGGGTAGAGGCGTTCCAGCCGGCTCCGGGTCATGAAGTGGATCTTCCCCCCCAGTGCGCTCGCGGCTCGAATTCCTGGAGCACGGCATCGGCGTCACGGAAGAACTGCCAGTAATCTGTCCCGGGCTCGGTGGTCAGGGTGATGACAGTGCTGTCGCGGCCTTGGAACTGGGACATGTACGCGTCATCGGACTTTACCCAGCGGACCTCCACGGGGTACTTCTGCTCGGGATACTTGCTGCGGATCAGGTCCTGGATGGCTTCGACGGCCACCAAACCGTCCTCGCTGCGGACAAAGTACTCGAGTTCATGGAACTGAGTGGTGAAGCCGCCGGGGGTAGATCCGGTAGGAACGGTCCAGCCGGGCACCTTCGACGGCGGAGAGCTGGCTTTCGTCCTGGACGGAAGCTACGTTGTACCGCTTGGTGTAGCTGCGGCCACCCATGCTGTGATCGGGTGAACCGGGGAGGTCCAACAGTTCACAAGAGTCGTCCTCCGGGCACCACAGGAAAGAATAGTGCCGGTTGTCATCGATGTCGGCCTGCCATGTGGACGTGGTCTCAGCCACGTGGGATAGGTGATCTGTTCCTGAAGGTAGTAGCTGTCCTCAACCTCCAGCTCCACTTCCAGGAAGATCCCCCCAAGGTACCCAAGGCCGTCTGTGCGGCGCGAAGTTCGCGCAGTTGGCCCTCACCGATCTCCACGATTTCGCCGTAGCCGTTGATCAGCTTCACCCAGCGCAACTTCGAGGAGAAGCTGCCCAGGTCCTTGCCGGATCCATGGGTGCTGGTGGCCAGTGCGCCTGCGATCTGCTGCTTGTCGATGTCGCCCTGATTGCTGAGCGCCAGTCCTTTCTCCCACAAGGCGTCCCCGAAAGCGTTGATGGTTGTGCCGGCCAAGGCCCGGGCACGGCGCCCCAACTGGTCAGTTCCGGTGATGGCAGAAAGGCCAGCCATGTCCATCAGCACGCCGCCGGTCTGAACCAAAGGCGACGACGAGTGTCCTGAACCGACCGCCCGCACAGGCAGGCCTTCGCGAATGGCGAAACGGACGGCGTCGAGCGCTTCTTGTTCATTTCTGGGCCGAACGGTAAAGGCGGGCGTCGCGCTTTGGTTCCCACCCCCAGTTGGTCCAGGTGGCGTCCGTGGCAAAAGGGGCCGACGGGGTAGCGGCACCTGGCAAGGAGGCCGGTCGGGAAACATTAGTGGTCATGGTGAAAGCTCCGTTGCTTGTCTGAACGCTCACGCGCCGTGGTTGATCATGACGTGCTTGGTGCGCGAGTAATCATCCAGGGCATAGAGCGAGAGGTCGCGGCCGTAACCGGAACCTTTGAATCCGCCCCACGGTACCTCGCACGCCAGGACCAGGTGGGCATTGACCACACGGTGCCGAAATCCAGCTGCTTGGGAATGCGGAGGGAGAGGCTGGAATCGCGCGTCCACACTGAAGCTGACAAACCATAGGGGGGGCTCTCGTTCGCGCGGGTCACAGCTTCCTCAGTGGTGCCGAAAGTTTCCACTGTGACCACTGGGCCGAAGATCTCATGCGTGGCGATGTGTGCGCCCGCGGGAACGTTGCTGATGACCGTGGGCTCGATGAAGTAGCCGGGACCTTCCATGGCGGATCCTCCAACAGCCACGGTGAGGCCTGCCTCTCGGGCTTCGGCCAGCGATTCCTTGACCCGCTCGAAGTGCGGGAGGGAGATCATGGGGGGGCCGATTTCGACGTCGTCGCCGGCCTCGGGTGCGCCGACCACCAGGGTGCTGACCTCGCGTACCAAGTGTTCGGTGAACTCTTCGGCCACGGACTCGTGCACCAGCACGCGGCAGGCGGCGCCGCAGTCCTGGCCGGCGTTCCAGAAGCCGGCGTTGCGTACGCCGCAGCGGCGGCGCGGAGGTCGGCGTCGGGGGGAAGACAACAACGGGAGCCTTGCCGCCGAGTTCCAAGTGGACGCGCTTGACGGACTTCGCGGCGGTTTCGGCCACCGCCTGGCCACTGACGACGCTGCCGGTGAGGGCGACCAAGGCAATGTCAGGGTGTTCGGACAGTCGCTGGCTACAGTCCGGCCGCGTCCTGTCACCACGTTGAGGATCCCGTCAGGAATGCGTCCGGCCAGCACTTCCACCAGCTTCAGCGTGGACAACGGAGTCTGTTCGGAGGGCTTGATGACGATGCTGTTGCCGGCAGCGAGGATGGGCGCGATCTTCCAGGCGGCCATCAGTAGTGGGTAGTTCCAGGGAGTAATGACGCCCACCACGCCGACGGGTTCGCGGAGGATCACGGACGTGTGGTCCGTGGCGTAGTCGCCTCCCGCCATGGAAGTCAGGTACGGGAGCGCCGGCCATGAACCGGAAGGTATCGATGGTGCTGGAGACATCGTCGTCCGACACTGCCTGTGGCTTGCCGGTGTTGGCAGACTCGATTGCCTGGAACGATTGCCGGTTCTCCTCGATGATGTTCGCAATGAGGTTCAGGACATCCGCGCGTTCCTTCGGGGGGGTCGTGGCACCCCAGGTCTTTTGGGCCACGACGGCGGCGGCAACAGCGACGTCGACATCATCGGCCGTGCCGGCCTGCACCGAGGCGATGACGGCTCCGTGGTGGGATCCACGACGTCGATGGTCTGGCCTGAGGAGCCGGGGACGAAGGAGCCGTTGATGAAGTGTCCTGCGGGTGGCAGAGGCAGGTTGTCGGAGTGGTCGGCGGAGGAGCGTCGGACAGTGAACTGTTCGGTCTGGGTGGTAGTCATGATGATTCTCTTTCAGATGAGGCAGGTCAGATGAGGTCTGGGGGTGAGTGCAGTTGCGGGAAAGGGGGGCGGCTTCCGTCTTTTTGTCGAACAACCGGGCCGCGAAGTAATACAGGGGAGCGACGACGACCAGGCCGACGATCCAGGAAATGTCCACGCCACCCATCGCCGCAGCCAGTGGGCCCGTGTAGATGGCGGTTGCGAGAAGGGAACCTGGATCAGGCACCTGCCAGGTAGGAGCCGATGGCGACCCAATTGAACCGCCCGTACACGCCGCCGTCGCGCTTGAAGAAGTCTTCAACCCGGTACTCGCCGTGCCGCAGGAGGTAGTAGTCCACCAGGTTGATGGCCGTCCACGGAACCAGGACGTACATCAGGAAGGACAGGAAGTTGGTGTAGAAGAGGATGAAGTTGTCACGGGCAAACAGGGCGATGGAGACGGCGACGACGAAGAGGATGATTGCCGCGATGCTGCGGGTCTTGGCGCGAGGCAACCAGCTTGGCTTGAACGTTTGCCCGATAGTGAGGGTGCACAGGACGCCGCAGTAAAGGTTCATGCGTTCGACGCCGCGACGCCCAGGCAGAAGATGCCCACGATGATCAGGGTCCAGGGCTGAAGCAATGCGCCAAGGCTGCCCACGATTTCGACGTCCCCCCCGGTGCTCATGGAAACGGCCAGCGTGCCTACCAAGGCGCCCAGGATCATGGGGAAGAGCGTTCCCAAGACACAGCCCGAGTAGGATGCCCAGAATGCCGGAGCGGATCCTGTTCCTTGCGGCATGTAGCGCGAATAGTCGGAGACGTACGGTGCGTAGGCCAGCTGCCACAATGCGGAGACGGAGATGGTGCCCATGAAGCCCACCCAGTTGAAGTTACCCGTCTCGAGGAAGCTGGCCGGCAGTCCGTGGACCATCAAAATCCACCCGAAAGCCAGCAGCAGTGCCAGCCCGGCGGCGACGCTGAGGACGCGTGCATAGGCGTGGATGAGCCGGTAGCCGAAGATCGTGGCGATAACGCTGACCACGCCGATGATAATAATGCCGGCGTCAACGCTGATGCCCGGACTCACCGCTGCCATTGCCTCGCCGCCGAACACCAGGTTGGCCGCGAAGAACCCCACGTACATGACCACCACGATGACCACGATCAACAAAGCCCCCGAAAGAACCGAACTGGCCACGGGTCTGGATCATCTGGGCCACACCCAATTGCGGGCCCTGCGCGGAGTGCAGCGCCATGAAGATGCCGCCCACCACGTTGCCGATGATGATGGCCCCGATCGCCGGCACGAAGCCCAGGCCGAACACCGTGGTGGCGAGCCCGCCGGTCACGATGGTCATGATCATGATGTTCGAGCCGAACCAGATGGTGAAGAGGTCCCGGGCCTTGCCGTGGCGCTCATCGGCCGGGATGGCTGGATGGTCTTGTCCTCCAGCCGGGGGGGTACCTCAGTTGCCGGCGCACTCATGACGTAGCCCGGGATGCCGAAGCCAATTCACGGCCAACTGTGCTGTTTGCTTTGCTGCGGTTCACCATCAGCCCGAGAAGGTCGAAGACCAGCGTGGCGGCGGCGACGGTGGTGATGTCCGCGTGGTCATACGCCGGGGGGGCGACTTCCACGACGTCGGCGCCCACGATGTTGATGCCGTTCAGCCGCGGAGCAGGGCCAGGAGTTCGCGGGAGTGGAGCCCGCCCATCTCAGGGGGTGCCGGTGCCGGGTGCGAAGGCCGGGTCAAGGACATCTATGTCGATGGAGACATAGACCGGGGGGGTATCGCCGAGCCTGTCCTTGACGCGCTGGATAGCTGCGGGGGGGACGCCGATGACGTCCAGGTCCGAGCACCGGATGATCTGGAACCCGAATTCGTGGTCGTGGAGGAAGTCGTTGCGGTCGTAGACCGGCCCGCGGATACCCACGTGCATGGACTTGTCCTCCACAAGAAGGCCTTCTTCGACGCCCGCCGGAAGATGGTGCCGTGCGTGATCGGCTGGTCGAAATAGGTGTCCCAAGTATCCAGGTGGGCGTCGAAATGCAGCAGGGCTACCGGACCATGGACCTTGTTCAGGGCCCGCAGCATGGGCAGGGCGATGGTGTGGTCGCCGCCGATGGAAATGAGCCGCTTGTCCTCGCTGATCAGGGGGGGCAAGGCCTGCTCCTCGATTTCACGGACGGCCCGGGTGATGTCGTAGGGGGGGGTGCAGGCGATGTCGCCGGCGTCCACTACCTGGGCTTCGTACACCGGTTCAACGTCGAGCTCCGGGTGGTACCCCCCCGGGCGGAGGAGGCGGGAGGCTTCGCGGACTGCGGCGGGGGCCGAAGCGGGCGCCGGGCCGGAAGGAGGTTCCGCCGTCGAACGGGACGCCGACGATCGCAATGTCGTAGTCCGGGACGCGGTCGATTTGGGGGAGACGGGCGAAAGTACCGAGGCCTGCATACCGGGGGACTTTGGTGGCGTCGACAGGGCCGATGGGCTTGTGCGTTGTCATTGACGGATCCTTGGGTTGAGGGGGTGCTCGCCGTTGAGCGGGAAGTAGGTAATTCCATTCTTGGTGACGCGGATCACTCCGGATAGCGCTACATTGACTACAAATAGTTGAGGCGTTTAGACGAATGTCTAAGTGCCCCGGAACGCGGCGGCAAGACCGCCGGAAACGCAAGGGAACCGGAGCACACAATGGCAATCACCGTGGGCGAACTCGTGGCTGAACCGCAGCTGGGACTCACCCTCCTGGCAGGAGCGGCAGGCCTCGAAAACCGCATCACCTGGCTCACACCTCGGACCTTCCCAGACTGTGGGAGTGGGTCACGGGCGGCGAACTCATGATGACCAACGGCCTGTCGATTCCCGCCGACGCGAGGGCCAAGTGGCGCTCGCAGAGGCCTTGATGGACAGCGGCGCCAGCGCCTTGGCGATCGGCGAGAAAATGCATGCACCGCCGCTCACCGCGGAATTCATGGAAGCGTGCGAGCAACTCCCGTTGCCCCTGATCAACATCCCCGTACCCGCTGCCGTTCATCGCGATCGCCCGGTCCGTGGCCGAGTCCTCCTTGCTCGAAGAATCCCGTCGGCTGCGGCAGACTGCCCGTGTCTACGATCTGCTCCGCACCGCCGGAGCCTCCGAAGACCACTGGCAGAGCCTGGTCCAGCGGCTGGCGACCGAGCTCGACGCGGACCTGTTCGTGGTGGACCGCCGCTGCTCCATCCCTGGCACCCGGACGGTCAGGCGCTCCCGGTGTTCCTCTCGGAGGAGTGGGCTCCGCTGTCGGGGGGGCAAGTGTCCCTCGCGGGAAAGAACTTCCAGTGGCATCGCATCCGCGGCAGGCACGTCCTCACCATGGACATTCCCACCCATGCCAACGCGCTCCTGGTGGTGCTGCCCAACAGCGAACCGCACCCGGACGCCGTCGTGCTTCTCCACGCCGCAACCGTGCTGGGACTGCAGCTTTCGCGCATCGTTTTGTCGCTGGAAGGCCGCCACCGGCTGGCCGGCGAGTTCCTCCTGCAGGCAATGGACGGACGCTTGGGCGCGGCGAGATGGAGAGCCGGCTGGCAGCTTTCGAGGTTTCGCCCCAGGATTTCCTGCTCGCCTCACTGACGGCGGACGCCGCGGATAAAGCGGCGGACGACGGCGGCAGGCTGGCGAACGTGCACATCGAACTGTGGCGGCACGGGGGGGTTGCGTCCGCGTCCTTGAAGCGGAACAACAGGCTCCATGTGGTGGTCCCGGCAGACGTGCCTGACGATGTCCTGATGCACTGTGCCGGCGTGGAGACCACGATTGGGATCAGCGCGCCGGCGGCCGTTGCGAACATCCAACGGGCGCTGCAGGAGTCCCTCTGGCGCTCGGTTCCGCCCGCGCCAACAACCAAGGGCTGGCCCGCTATGCGGAGGGACCCTCATGGCTGGGACTCACCGGTTTTGAGGAAGGAACCGCCCTGGTCCGGCGTCTTTTGGGTCCGATTTTCGACTACGAGCAGAGCCAGGAAGGTGATCTCATTGTCACCTTGAGGACGTATTTGGACTCGCAGCGGTCGTGGCAGAAGACTGCTTCAGCGTTGTTCGCGCACCGACAAACCATCATCTACCGGATGCGGAAAATCGGCGAACTGACGGGGGCTGGACATGGGCGAAACGTCCACCGTCGCCCAACTGTGGTTCGCTCTGCAGATCCATGAAGCGATGCATCAGTAGCCACACCTTGCTTGCGCTTCTTCAAAACAACCAGCTATGGTGTGAAGCGTGTCACTCACGTGATGCAACGCTTTTGATCTGCGGCGGGAGAGTCCTGCCGGTACATCCAGTCAGCGCCGTAGGAGCAAATCCTCCCCAGGAATCTCTCAGGCCCATGTACCGCCGCGGTTAGGCAACTCTGGAAAGCAGCCCGGGTAACCGGGCTCACCGACGGTGCAAGCAGGCAACCATTCCTGCGGAATCTCTCAGGTCCAATACAGAGCGGGGGGGAGGAACCCACATCATCGCGGCGCTCACCGGGCGCCTGAATCATGGAGTTCCTCTTGACTGTTCAATCAACCCCCACCGCCTTCGCGGACCGGCACATCGGCGCCCGCCGCCAAGCCGACGTTGACACCATGCTCAAGGCCATCGGCTACGACTCTGTCGACGGCTTGGTAGACGTCGCCGTTCCCGATTCCATTCGCCAGGACACTGCCCTGAAGCTGCAGGACGCCCTCACCGAGGTGCAGGTCCTCGCCGAGCTCCGCAGGCTCGCCTCCAAGAACAAGACCGCTGTCCAGATGATCGGCCAGGCTACTACGACACCGTCACGCCCCCGGTGATCCGCCGGAACATCCTGGAAGCTCCGGCCTGGTACACGGCCTACACGCCGTACCAGCCCGAGATTTCCCAAGGCCGGCTTGAGGCACTGCTCAACTTCCAGACCATGGTGCAGGACCTCACGGGACTTCCCGTAGCCAATGCCTCGTTGCTGGACGAAGCAACTGCCGTGGCCGAGGCCGTGCTGCTGATGCGCCGCGCCAACAAGTCCAAGACCGCCAAGGACGGCAAGACCGTTCTGGACGCTGACCTCCTCCCGCAGACCATCGCCATTGTGAAGGGTCGGGCTGAGGCGCTGGGCTTCGAGGTGGAGATCGCTGACCTTTCGGCGGGCCTTCCCGACGGCGATATCAACGGTATCGTCCTGCAGCAACCCGGCGTTTCCGGGCGCGTGTTCGATCACTCCGGCGTCATCGCGGCGGCCAAAGAACGCGGCGCGCTGGTCACGGTGGCCGCGGATTTGCTGGCGCTCACCCTCATCATGCCCCCCCGGGCGAGCAAGGTGCGGACATCGCCGTCGGAACTGCGCAGCGCTTCGGCGTTCCACTGTTCTTCGGCGGCCCGCACGCTGCCTACATGGCCGTCCGCGAAGGCATGGAGCGCACGCTGCCCGGCCGCATCGTAGGTGTCTCCAAGGACAACGCAGGTGTCCCGGCTTACCGCCTGGCACTCCAGACCCGCGAGCAGCACATCCGTCGCGAGAAGGCGACGTCCAACATCTGCACCGCGCAGGCACTGCTCGCGATCGTAGCCTCGATGTACGCCGTCTACCACGGCCCGGAAGGCCTGAAAGCAATCGCCGAAACCGTCCACGGCCACGCACGTGTTTTGGCTGCCACCCTGCAGAAGGCCGGCCGCGAACTCGTGTCCGAGGCTTTCTTCGACACCCTCACCGTCCGCGTCCCCGGCAAGGCTGACAAGGTCATCGCCGCCGCTGAAGCCCGCGGCATTAACCTGCGCCTCATCGATGCGGACACCGTTGGCGTCTCCATTGATGAAACCACGACGCCGGAGATCCTCTCCGCGGTGGCCGTCGCCTTTGGCGCAGGTCCGGTAGGGGACGCCACCGGATTCGAATTGCCCGCTGACGTAGTCCGGACATCCGATTTCCTGCAGCACCCGGTGTTCAACACGCACCGTTCCGAGACGCAGCTGTTGCGCTATATCCGCAAGCTGTCGGACCGGGACCTCGCACTGGACCGCACCATGATCCGCTGGGTTCGTGCACCATGAAGCTGAACGCCACCGCTGAGATGGAGCGATTTCCTGGCCGGAGTTCGCCTCCATCCACCCGTTCGCTCCGGACCACCAGACCGCGGGTTGCGCGAGCTGATCGAGGACCTGGAAGCGGACCTCACCGAGATCACCGGCTACGACCAAGTCTCTATCCAGCCGAATGCCGGTTCCCAGGGCGAGCTCGCAGGCTTGCTTGCGATCCGCGGTTACCACCTGTCCCGCGGCGATGAGCAGCGCACTGTTTGCTTGATCCCGGCATCGGCCCACGGCACCAACGCGGCCTCGGCTGTGCTGGCGGGCATGAAGGTGGTTGTGGTGGCGACGGCTGCCGACGGCACGATCGATCACGCGGATCTCGCTGCGAAAATCGAGGCCCACCGCGAGGTTTTGTCGGCCATCATGATCACCTACCCGTCCACGCACGGTGTGTACGACGCGACGTCCGCGAGGTCTGCGACGCGATCCACGCTGCCGGCGGCCAGGTGTACGTTGACGGTGCCAACTTGAATGCGCTGGTTGGTTTGGCCCAGCCGGGCAAGTTCGGCGGCGACGTGTCCCACCTGAACCTGCACAAAACCTTCTGCATCCCTCACGGCGGCGGTGGACCGGGCGTTGGGCCTGTAGCTGCGAAAGCCCACTTGGCTCCGTTCATGCCTGGCGACGCGAACAAAGCGGCGCATGAGGAGGGGCACGGCGTTGCGATCTCGGCTTCGCGTTATGGCTCGGCCGGTGTGCTGCCGATTTCGTGGGCATATGTGAAGCTCATGGGCGGCCAAGGACTGACGGAAGCCACCAAATCGGCTTTGTTGGCAGCCAATTACGTTGCTTCCCGCCTGGATGAGCACTTCCCGGTTTTGTACACGGGCGAGGGCGGACTCGTGGCCCACGAGTGCATCCTGGACCTACGTGAGCTGACCGCCCGCACAGGTGTCACGGCTGAGGACGTTGCCAAGCGCCTGATCGACTTCGGCTTCCACGCCCCCCACGTTGGCGTTCCCGGTAGCGGGGGGGACCCTGATGGTGGAACCCACCGAGTCCGAGGACCTGGCCGAGATCGACCGTTTCATCGAAGCCATGATCACCATCCGTGCGGAGATCGAGCAGGTGGCCAGCGGTGATTTCACTGTTGAGAAGTCGCCGCTGCGCAACGCACCGCACACGGCTGCCGCCGTCGTAAGTTCCGGCTGGGACCGCGACTACCCGCGGGAGCAGGCAGCGTTCCCCCCCGTCCACCACCTGAAGCAGGACAAGTACTTCCCGCCGGTCGGCCGAATCGACGGCGCCGCCGGTGACCGGAACCTGGTGTGCTCCTGCCCTCCCCCCTCGAAGCGTTCGAGGACAACACCGCTGACTTCGAAAACTAAGGACTCCCGTCATGTCTGAGAATTACACAGCTCTTTACGAGCAGCACAAAAAGGCCGGTGCATCGTTTACGGACTTCGGTGGCTGGCAGATGCCCCTGAAGTACGAATCCGAGCTCGCTGAGCACCATGCCGTCCGCAAGTCTGCGGGCTTGTTCGACCTCTCCCACATGGGTGAAGTCTGGGTCACCGGCCCGGACGCTGCGTCCTTCCTGGATTACGCGCTCGTGGGCAAGCTGTCCGCTGTCGCCGTGGGCAAGGCCAAGTACTCGTTGATCTGCAATGCCGACGGCGGCATCATCGACGACCTCATTTCTTACCGCCGCCCCCCCGCTCCCGAAGAAGGCATCGACAAGTATCTGGTGGTCCCCCCCAACGCGGGCAACGCGAAGGTGGTTGCCGCGGCACTGCTGGAGCGGGCGGCCGGCTTCGACGTCGTGGTGGAGGACGCTTCCGCTGAGACTTCACTCATCGCCGTGCAGGGCCCGAACGCCGAAGCCATCCTGCTGAAGCTGGTCCCCGCGGAGCAGCACGCGCTGGTCACGGAGCTGAAGTACTACGCGGCGGTTGAGGTCTCCATCAACGGACAGGACCTGCTGCTGGCCCGCACCGGATACACCGGCGAGGACGGCTTCGAGATCTACGTCTCGAATGTAGACGCCGCCGGTCTCTGGGAAGCACTGCTCGAAGCCGGCGAAGGCCACGGACTCATCCCCGCCGGCCTCGCAGCCCGCGACTCACTGCGCTTGGAAGCCGGAATGCCCCTGTACGGCAACGAGCTCTCACGCCACGTCAACGCCTACGCGGCGGGACTGGGCCCCGTAGTTTCCCTCGCCAAGGAAAGCGACTTCATCGGCCGCGATGCGCTCACCGCCATCAAGCGCCGGCGTCGGCTCCGCTCTTGGACAGAAGCTCGTGGGCCTCAAAGGAACCGGACGCCGCGCCGCCCGCGCCCACTACTCGGTGCTGAAAGACGGTTCGCTCATCGGCGAAGTCACGTCCGGCCAGCCCAGCCCGACGCTCGGCTACCCAATCGCCTTGGCGTACGTCGACGTCGAGCATTCCGAGCCGGGCACCATCGTAGAGGTGGACCTCCGCGGCAAAGCCGAACCCTTCGAAGTGGTAGGCCTGCCGTTCTACAAGCGGGTCAAGTAAGTCCCGGCGGTGCCGACCTCCTCTGCATGCTCGGTCGCGAAGGGGGCCCGCTGAGCGGCGGGTTCAGTAGGTCCCGTCGGCTTTGACCTCCTCTGCATGCTCGGTCGCGAAAGCGCCCGCTGAGCGGACGCGACGCTCCCTTAGACGCATGCTGCCGGAGGCCAAACCCGAAAGGGACCGGCGGCTCACCTTGCGCACGGAACCAGGAGACCGAGGCAACCTGCTGAAAGGCGGGTTCCAATGCCTTGGTTCGCTGCTCCTCAAAAGGCGAGCGGCGCAACGGTGACGGCCAGCAGGCGGACAGCGGATTCCGGAAGCGTGCGTCAAAGCGACGAAGGAGCAGCACGCGGAGGAATTCGGTGTCCGGCACCCAACCCAAGTGTCACCGTGACCACGAACATTTTTTAGACACACGAGAAGTTAGGAATTGGAATGAGCAAAGTAGTTGCCGAGCTGAAGTACTCGGCTGAGCACGAGTGGGTTGCCGTTGATGGGGACGGGCCCGTAGGTATTGGGATTTCCGCCGTCGCCGCTGACGCCCTGGGTGACATTGTGTACGTGGACCTCCCTGAGGTTGGTTCCACTGTGACCGCCGGCGAGACGTGTGGCGAGGTGGAATCGACCAAGTCGGTATCGGACCTGTACTCGCCCGTTACCGGTGAGGTCACCGAGATCAACGACGCCGTTGTCAGCGATCCGGCGCTCATCAACAACGATCCTTATGGCGCAGGCTGGCTGTTCAAGGTGGCCGCCACCGAAGAAGGACCGCTCATGTCGGCCGAAGAATACGCTGCAACAAACGGAGGAGAACTGTGAACCCGGTATCTGTAACTGACTTTCAGCAGGTCGTGTCGGCGTCGTTGGACGCGCAGCTGTCCGAGCTGGATCCAGAGATCGCTGCAAAGATCGACGACGAACTGGGTCGCCAGCGCGACGGCCTGGAAATGATCGCCTCGGAGAACCACACGGCCGTTGCAGTGATGCAGGCTCAGGCTCGGTGCTGACCAACAAGTACGCCGAGGGTTACCCGGGCAAGCGTTACTACGGCGGCTGCGAGCACGTTGACGCGATCGAGCAGCTCGCGATTGATCGCATCAAGGCCCTGTTCGGTGCGGAGTTCGCCAACGTCCAGCCTCACTCCGGCGCACAGGCCAACGCCTCCGTGATGCACGCCCTCATCAAGCCGGGCGACACCATCATGGGCCTCAACCTGGCCCACGGCGGCCACTTGACCCACGGCATGCGGATCAACTTTTCCGGCAAGCTCTACAACGTGGTTCCCTACGGCGTCCGCGAGGACACGCACACCGTGGACATGGCCGAGGTTGAGCGCCTGGCCTTGGAACACAAACCGGCACTCATCGTCGCAGGCTGGTCCGCTTACGCGCGGCAGCTGGACTTCGCCGAGTTCCGCCGGATCGCCGACTCCGTGGGTGCGTACCTCATGGTGGACATGGCCCACTTCGCCGGTCTGGTTGCTGCAGGCCTTCACCCGTCACCGGTCCCGCACGCCCACGTCACCACGTCCACCACGCACAAAACCCTCGCCGGTCCGCGAGGCGGCATCATCCTCTCCAACGACGCCGACATCGCCAAGAAGATCAACTCGGCCGTGTTCCCCGGCCAGCAAGGCGGCCCGCTGGAGCACGTAATCGCAGGGAAGGCCGTCGCGTTCAAAATCGCCGGTTCCGAAGAGTTCCGCGAGCGTCAGGAGCGTGTCCTTGCCGGTGCGCGGATCCTCGCCGAGCGACTGATCCAGCCCGACGTTGCCGCCAAGGGCATCAGCGTGGTCTCCGGCGGCACGGATGTACACCTGGTCCTTGTCGACCTCCGCAACTGCGAACTCGACGGCCAGCAAGCCGAAGACCGCCTCGCCGAGATCGACATCACCGTCAACCGCAACGCCGTCCCCCTTCGACCCCCGCCCGCCCATGGTCACCTCCGGCCTGCGCATCGGCACCCCCGGCCCTGGCTACCCGCGGGTTCGGCGAAGAAGCGTTCCGCGAAGTTGCCGACATCATCGCCGAAGTACTGATTGCCGACGCCGATGCGGACCTTTCCGGGCTGCGGCACCGTGTTGATGTGCTTGCGAAGGCGCATCCGCTGTACCGGGTGTTTCGAACCTCTCGTAAGTCGCCTCGGGGCTCGGTTCGCCCGTCGGGTTCGGTTCCCGTCGGGTTCGGTTCGCCCGTCGGGTTCGGTTCGCCCGTCGAGTCCGGCCTCCTCTGCATGCTCGGTCGCGTAGACGCCCGCTGGGCGGACGTGACGCTCCCTTAGACGCATGCTGCCGGAGCCCGGACTCGAAGGGGGCAGCTCTCGGGTTGGCAGCCTGGATGCCGACCCCAAGGGGGGGCAGCTCTCGGGTTGGCAGCCTGGATGCGACCCCCAAGGGGGGGGCAGCTCTCGGGTTGCCGTTAGCGACAGGACCGCCGGGTTCGCTTGTTGTGACTAGGTCTGGCTGCCGGGAGCGTTCCTCGGGCGCCGGGTTGGTTTGGGAGCGTGGGGGGGTGTCCTGGTCCGATTCGGGGGGGTTGGCTGCGGAACGTGCCGTGCGCACGGCATGTTCCGCTGGGAACCCACGAAACGGCCGGGGGGCGGTTCGCCCAGCCCACTTATCCCGACCACACACATTTAGTTAGGAAAAACCATGGCCGTTGGGGGGGTCTTTGATCTGTTCTCTGTGGGTATTGGCCCGTCGAGCTCTCACACTGTTGGGCCGATGCGCGCCGGGGGCGGTGTTTGCCCGGGAGTTGCGTGAGTCCGGAGTGCTCGAATCCGTTGCCGGGTTGCGGGTTGACCTGTACGGTTCCCTGGCTGCCACGGGCAAGGGACACGGGACTTTCACGGCCGTCTTGCTTGGACTCGAGGGGTTCGACCCTGAGGAGATCCTTCCTGACGAGGTGGAGGAGCGGCTGGCTTCCATTGCTGAGACGGGAAAGCTCAACCTTTCCGGCGATACGCTCCTCGACTACGCGGTGGAGGATATGATCCTGCATCCGTTGACGGTGTTGCCGCGGCATACGAATGGGATGAAGTTTGCTGTCTCTGATGCTGGTGGGAAGGTGCTGCGGGAGGCGACGTTCTTTTCGGTCGGTGGTGGGTTCATTGTCCGGGAGGGTGAGGAAGATGCGGCCCGGGAGGAACTCGAAGAGTCGAAGAAGGAGTTGCCGTTGCCGTTCAGGACGGCGGCGGAGTTGCTGGGCCGGTGCTCCTCCAAGGGCCTTGGGATCAGCGACATCATGTTCATCAATGAGCGGGCGTCCCGGTCCGAGGAGGAGATCCGGGAGGGTTTGCTGCATATTTGGTCCGTGATGGAGGCCTGTGTTGAAACGAGTCTGAAGCGTGAGGGTGTGTTGCCCGGGGGGGTTTGAAGGTTCGTCGTCGTTCTCCTGATTGGTTGGAGCGGTTGCTGAAGGAGGACAGGG
>BBFS01000076.1 GCA_001313365.1 Paenarthrobacter nitroguajacolicus JCM 14115 | reverse complement strand
CACGCTCGAGCGCCATGACAGCCACGGCACCGGCATCCTCGGCGATGCGGGCCTGCTCGACGTTAACGACGTCCATGATGACGCCGCCCTTGAGCATCTCCGCCATGCCGCGCTTGACGCGGCTGCTGCCCGTGACGCTGTTCGCGGACGAACCGGCTTCGTTGCTTACATCTGGTGTAGACACAAAAACCCCCCCTATGGGTAGATAAACGACCTTCTTGCCGGGGGCGCACGCAGCCACACGACCGCTATCAGCGCACACCGGGTTTCAGGTCAAGGTGACCAAGTACTAGTAATAGTAGTCGCACCTTGCATGGTGGCAGTACATTCATTACCGCCTGAGCGGGCAACAAAGCGGGCTCCAGTAGGCAGGTGCACAACTTCGGAGGAGCCACATTGGTCGCTTGCCAGTTCCTTTGGCAAGCATTGCCTGCTGGCCCTTTACGCTGCAGCGGTTCCATCGGCTTCAGCCATGGCCTGCCGCCGCACTGCGACATTCGCTGGACGATCGTCACCAGGCTGGCCAGGGCGAGAAGAATCAGGGTCCCGAACAACACAACCGGCGGGAGCCCCCCCAATCCCGTGAGCCCCCCCGTGATGAGCAGCACGGAAGCCAAGCGTTCTGCGCGCTCTGCGATCCCCCCCACACTGGCTTGGTAGCCCAAGGACTCCGCTTTGGCCCGGGCGTAGGAAACAACCATGCCAAGAACCAGGCAGACGACGGCGGCGGTGCCTATTGCCGGATCCTCACCGCCGGTGAAAAACCAGATGGTGAGGCCGGCAAAAATCGCGCCATCGGCGAGACGGTCCAAGGTAGAGTCCAGGAAATTACCCCCCCAACCACCGCTCCGCCCCCCCTCCAGCCTTGCCATGATTCCGTCTACGACATCCGAGAACGCAAAAAAGGCGACCACGACTGAACCCCCCACCATAGGAAGCCCAGCGGGTAGAGGACGAGTCCTCCCAGGATGACGCCGGCGGTCCCTGCAATGGTCACTGCGTCCGGAGACACACCGATCCTGAGGAGCCAACGCGCTAGAGGTGTAAAAAGTGAAGTGAAAAAGCCGCGCGCATGCCTATTGAGCATTCGACTCCCCCGGCCAGGCTTCGGCCACAAGCTTGCGGACCTCGTCAAGGGTCTGCGTAATGGCCTTGGTCTGGGCGATGATCGGGAAAAAGTTTCCATCCCCCCCGCCCCCCCAGCGCGGAACCACGTGCTGATGGAGATGCGCGGCGATGCCTGCACCGCCGGTAACGCCTTGGTTCATGCCCAGATTGAAGCCGCTGGGATTCGAAACCTTCCGCAGGACGCGCATTGCCGTCTGGGTAAGATCGGCGAACTCTGCCGTTTCCTCCGCCGTGATGTCCGTGTAGTCGGGAACGTGCCGGT
The DNA here is from genome assembly GCA_001313365.1 of Paenarthrobacter nitroguajacolicus JCM 14115. The sequence goes on along the minus strand of BBFS01000076.1, from coordinate 21,888 downwards.
AGGGACAGATCAACAGATGCCCGGGGGGGTTGTACGGGAACAAATTCAGGACCACATAGCAGGTCCTTCCCCTATGGACGATGAGGGATTCCTCATCCGAGCGCGTGGGTCCTACACAGAACGGGCAGTCATCCTTGTTTTTGAATTGATCCTGCCCGCCCTTGATGTAGGCCATACGGTGCGGAGTCCACAGGCGCTGAAACGCGTCCGGTACGCCTGCCAATCCGAAGTCATCGGTTACGTCTGCGTCGCCTGGAAGGTCAGCTGCCGCGCCTGTGTTCTCCTGCACCGTCTATGTGTCCGTTCCGTCAGCTCTCGCGGTTCTTGACGGCGTCAACGATCCTGCGGACCGCCTCGGCCACGGGAACCCCCGTTATCCTGGCTGCCGTCCCGGAAGCGGAACGACACCGCACCGGCTTCTGCGTCCTCACCACCGGCAATCAGGACGAAGGGGGGGATCTTGTCTTTGCTGGCCGTGCGGATCTTCTTCGGGAACCGGTCCGAGGAGATATCAACCTCGGCACGGATTCCTGCAGCTTTGAGCTGGCCAACGACGTCGAACATGTAGTCGTTGAAAGTTTCCGCCACGGGGGGGATTCCCACCACCTGGACAGGAGCCAGCCAGGCCGGGAACGCCCCGGCGTAGTGCTCGGTGAGTACACCCATGAAGCGTTCCACGGAACCGAAAAGGCTCGGTGGATCATGACCGGCCGCTGGCGTGTGCCGTCGGCTGCCTGGTACTCCAGTTCGAAACGCTCAGGCAGGTTGAAGTCCAGCTGGATGGTGGACATCTGCCAGGTCCTGCCGAGTGCGTCCTTTGCCTGGACGGAGATTTTAGGTCCGTAGAATGCTGCTCCACCCGGGTCCGGTACCAGCTCCAAACCGGAAGCCGCAGCAACCTCGGAAAGAGTGCGGGTGGCTTCCTCCCAAGCGGCATCGTCACCAACGAACTTTTCTTCGTTCTTGGTAGAGAGTTCCAGGTAGAAGTCGTCCAGGCCGTAATCCTTGAGCAGGCCCAGGACGAAGTTCAGCGTGGTGGTGAGCTCGTCCTTCATCTGTTCGCGGGTGCAGTAGATGTGGGCGTCGTCCTGTGTCATGCCACGGACGCGGGTCAGACCGTGCACAACCCCCCCGGACTTTTCGTAGCGGTACACAGAGCCGAATTCGAAGAGGCGCAGCGGAAGTTCGCGGTAGGACCGGCCCCCGTGAGCGGAAGATCAGGTTGTGCATGGGGGCAGTTCATCGGCTTCAGGTAGTAATCCTGCGCCGGCTTCCGAACGGTGCCGTCTTCGTTGAATTCAGCGTCTACCTGCATCGCCGGGAACATGCCGTCCTTGTACCAGTCAAGGTGGCCGGAGACCTCGTAGAGGTGTCCCTTGGTGATGTGCGGGGGTGTAGACGAACTCGTAACCTGCGTCGACGTGGCGTTGACGGGAGTAGTCCTCCATTGCCTTGCGGATGATGCCACCCTTGGGGTGGAACACAGGGAGGCCTGAGCCAGCTCATCCGGGAAGGAGAAGAGGTCAAGTTCGACGCCGAGCTTGCGGTGGTCCCCGTCGCTCAGCTTCAGCAATGCGTTCCTGGTAAGCCTTGAGGGCTTCCTTGGTGGGCCACGCGGTGCCGTAGATGCGCTGCAGCTGCTGGTTGTTCTGGTTGCCGAGCCAGTACGCGGCGGAGGAGCGGGTCAACGCGAAGGCGTTGGAGATGATTTTGGTGTTCTGCAGGTGGGGGGGACCGCGGCAAAGATCGCACCAGATGCTCTCGCCGCTCTTTCGATCCACATTGTCGTAGATCGTGATGTCGCCCGCACCTACCTCGACATTGACGCCTTCCACCGCATCGCCTGCGTCGTTCTTCTTGCCCAGCAGCTCGAGCTTGTAGGCTCGTTGGCCATGCTTCGCGGGCTTCTTCTTCGGTAACCACACGGCGAACGAATTTCTGGTTCTGGTTGATGATCTTTTGCATCATCTTTTCCAGCGTGCGGAGGTCTTCCGGGGTGAAGGGCTCAGCGACGTCGAAGTCGAAGTAGAAGCCGTCGGTGATGTACGGGCCGATTCCGAGCTTGGCGTCGGGGCGCAACTGCTGAACAGCCTGTGCCATAACGTGGGCTGTTGAGTGGCGGAGAACGTTGAGCCCATCGGGGGGGAATCGATGGTGACGCCCTGGACGTCTGCGCCTTCGGTGAGGACCTGGTCAAGGTCCTTCAGCACACCATCCACACGGGCTACAACGACGTCGCGGCGCTCGAAGAAGAGTTCCGCGCCGGTAGTCCCTTCCGTCACCTTGGTCTCTTCGCCATCGACGATGAGGGTGATCTGTTGGGCATCTGACACGGGTGTCTCCTATTCATAGTTAAGGCTTCATAGCTTGTGGCGTACGGGGGGACCACAGCCAGCCACCGTCAATCGTATCCGCTTCAGCGAAGGCGGCCAAAGCAGCGCGCCGTGGCCGAATTGGGCTGGCCGGGGCATGATTCTGCCGGGTTCAGCTACCCAGGCCGGTGATGGCAAGGTTCCTGGAGATGCCGTGGAGCGGCCCCCCCTGCTGGGTGTATTCCTCCGGTAGCCCGGTTTCGGCAGGTAGGAGCTCGGCAAATGGCAGTGCTTCGGGCCGGCTGAGGTCCAGGCTTTGCTGGCGCTCAGGCTGATTCCCTTGGGACCTGTCCTTCTGGTGGTTCCACGGATCAGCAGCAGGCGGGTACCAAACAGCAGTGGCCCGGATTCTTCCTGCGCTTCATGGAAGAAGACCGAATCCACACAGCCGGTACCGTCGTCGATGCTGATGAAGACGACGCGACGCCCGCCTCGCATGGGTGGGGGTCTGGGTCGCTATTCGGACCCCCCCTGCCACCAGGACTTCGGTCCCGTTGCGCAAGCCCAGGAGTTTGTCTGCCGTTGTAACTCCCAGTTTGTCCAATAGTGGCCTGTGGCTATCCATCAGATGCTCGCTGACATCCACAGCCATGAGGTCAAGTTCCGCCCTGACGTTGTCCACCATGGAAAGTTCGGGAAGTTCAGGAGCCAGGTTCCTCAATTCAATATCGCCCAAGGCAAATGACAGTTGACCTTCGATGACATCTGCAGCTTTTTTCGAAGGGCTGCTTTGGAGTGCCTGCAAATGGTGCACAAGATCGGCCCGGTTAGCTTTTCCGCCAGAGTCTTTATGCAAAGCATCGAAGGCGCCAAGTTGGGCAAGTCTTTTGATGTTCGGCTTGCTCACCCTTGCCCGCGCACGCAGGTCCGCCAGGGAATCGTAAGGTTGCCCGGCCGCGATGCGTTTCAGCTCTGCGCCTGAAAGTCCGTAGATTCCAGTGAGGCTCAAACGGATTCCGAGCTTGCCCTGGTCGGGGCCCTGCTGGATTTTCTCCACTCGGTATTCAGCCTGGCTCCTGTTGATATCCAAAGGCAGGATGGGAATGCCGAGTCGGCGGGCTTCCGCTACCAGAAGGCGTTTGGGATACATCCCGGGGTCATGTTCCACAGACCGGCAAGAAACGCCTCGGGATGATGGGCCTTGAGCCAGGCGGACTGATAAGTGGGCACCGCAAAGGCAGCACCGTGGGCTTTGCAGAAACCAAAACTGCCGAAGGCTTTCAGGGTTCCCCAGACCTTGTCCACCACTTCGGGAGAGTAGTTCTTGATTGCTTCCCTGCGGAAGTACTTCTCCACTCCCGCTCATGCACTTCGTCGCCCAGGGCCCTGCGAAACTCATCAGCCCTGTCCAAACCGCAGCCAGTCATGACGTGGAAGGTCTTCAGGATCTGTTCATGGAAAACTGTCACCCCGTGAGTTTCTTCCAAGACCGGTTTGAGGTCCTGGTGGGGGGGATAAATCTCAGGAGCAAAGCCATGCCGATGTTCCAGGAAGGGTCGCACCATGTCGGATTTCATGGGTCCGGGCCTGAAAAGTGAGATGTCGATGATGAGGTCGTTGAATTCCCGGGGGGGCGCCATCTTTCCAATGAGCTCACGCTGTCCCGGTGATTCGATCTGGAAGCAACCGAGTGTGTGGGTGCTCCGGATCAGCTCATAGGTGGCTCATCGTCGAAGGGTACGGCGTTGAGGTCAATCCTGCCGTCAGGGGGGGCGATGTAGTCGGGACCTGCACCACCAGGCTCCACTGGATGCCGCCCGGCTGCGACAACTTCAGCCTTGGAAGGATGCAGCCTGATTACTTCCCGAACCGCGAATGCCATGGCGCTCTGCATGCGCACTCCCAGGACATCCAGTTTGAGCATGCCCATGGGTCCATGTCGTGTTTGTCGAACTGGCTCATGGGCAGGCCCAAACCGCTGGGCTGAACGGGAGTTCGGTCCAGGAGTGTTGCATCTCCCAAAATCACTCCACAGGGATGCATGGAGATATGCCGGGGCAGCCGATCCAGCCTTTCGGTGAGATCCACCAACAAATCCAACTGCTGGTTCTCCTCCATGGCACCCCCCGCTCCACGCGCCCGGCAAAATCGCGCAACTCGGGCTTCTCCACCAGGGCTTCGCGGAACTTACGTGCAGAGAATCTCCACAGTTGCTTGGCAATCTCACCCACTTCTTCGTCAGGCATTCCCAGGGCCATGCCTGCATCCCGAACGGCACCACGTGCCTATAGCCGTTTTGCATGCTCATCAGGGTGACGCGTTCGGCACCGAAGCGGTCAAAAATCTTTCGGTAGACGTTATGCCTTTCAGCACTTTCCACATCAATATCAATGTCAGGAAGCGTGGACCTGCGGCCGGAGAGGAAGCGCTCGAAGATGAGGTCATGGCGGATCGGGTCAACCTGGCTGATATCGATCAAGTAATTGACCAGGCTTGAGGCACCGGATCCCCCCCTCGCAGCTACCCTGACCCCCCCCATATCGAGGATCATCCTTGAAACTTCTGCCACTGTAAGGAAGTACGAGGCAAAGCCGAGCCTGCCGATGATTCCCAGCTCGTGCTCCAACCGCGAGCGCAGATGTTCTTCTGCATCTCCATTGATGCCCGGGAACCGTCGGGTGATTCCGGCTTCGCAGCGTTGGGTGAGTTCAATCATGGGGGGGTCAGCGTCGATGCCGATGATGGAGGCCTCGGGAACTACCGGCTTCTTCCATCCCATATCAAGGACAGGATTGATGCGGCATTTGTCTGCGAGCGCTTCTGTGTTTGCGACGAGTTTGGTGAGGTCGGCTTTCCCCAAGCCTGCTGCGCCCATGATTTCTTTGCCGAGTTGGAGCATTTGGTGCGGCGTCTTAAGCCAGCCCTGCCCTGTTGGTTGGAGCATCCCTGTTGGTTGGAGCGGGGGGGTGCCGTTGACAGTTCAGGAAGGGATTTGAGGGTTCGTGCGGAGTCGAGGACGTCTGCGGTGGCGGCGCGTCCTGGGCACAGTAGCGGACGGCGTTGCTGAGGATTGCGGGAATGTTGTATTCGAGTGCGAGCTTGAGCATGCGCACGGCATGGGCTGTGCTTAGTGGTTCTCCGGGGGGGGCGCTGAGGTGGGATACGACTTCAGCGACCATGGTGCCGGGTGGCATGGCGTCGATCCATTGTTTGAAGAGGGTTCTGGGCCTGAGGTATTTGCGGCCTCCCATGGCTTGGCCGACGTCTGAGTCGGGTCCTATCAGCACGGTCAGGACTGGTTTGAGGGTTTTGGGGTCGAGGGTCCTTGAGGCGAGTTCGCCGCGGGTGACTGCAGCGGGGGACCGCCCCCCCCGGCTTTGCCTGAAGTGCGTGCGTGGGCGTCGGATATAAGGCGGCACAGTGCCCTGTACCCGGCGCCGTTGTTGTTTCCGTGGGCGAGTACGACGACGCGGCCCGCGACTTGGGTGCGGTGGTCGCCGTCGTCGTCGAATACCGCCAGGTCCACCCCCCCTACGATGGGGTCGATGCCTGCGTCCATGCATGCTTTGAGGTGTTTGATGGTGCCGTACAGGCCGTCCCGGTCTGTGCAGGCGAGCGCTGTGGCTCCGTCTGCTGCGGCTGTTTGGGCTAGCTCATCCGGCCAGGAGACGCCGTAGTGTGCGCTGAATGCCGTGGAGACGTGCAGGTGGGTGAAGCTCAATGTTTACGCCGCTTCTTCGGGTTCTACGGCGCGTGCTGGTGCGGCGTCATGGATGCGCAGGAGTCTCCAGCGTCCGCTTCCTACGTGCCGGACCAGGTCGAGGGTGATGGGGGGGCGGCTGGTTTCTGCGTCAGATGAGGTTGGCAGGAGTTGGACACGCCAGATCTCGTGGTCAACCAGGCCAGCTCCGCTGCCAAGGGGGGGGCGCGGCTTTCTTCAAGCCACCATTGGCGCCGTTCGTACCATCGAACAGGTTCGTTGGTGACCGTGTATTGCGTTCCTTTCCATTGGACTTCCCGCGGCTGGCCTGCGTCAGTGCAGCTAACTCCGACAGATTCACTGAACAGCCCCCATGCCCTCACCTCTTTACGCCAGGAAACCATATTCGAAAGTATGTTCGAATAAATCAAGTTTACGCCGACGTACCGACAAAACCTACTTCGAAGTTTCAGCCTTCTCCCGGCTCCGGCCACACGTTTTCCCACCTGCTTCAGCAAGGCGTCGCGCCATGGTTGTGCGCCCCCCCGGGCAAGAGCAATGCTCCCCCCCATGACGGAAGAAGCCGAGCGGAGTAGCTGGGTTCGAATGACACGCCTCCTGTTGTAGGTGGCGAGTGCCTGGTCCATGGGTTGGTCGTTCAGCAGTTTGCCCAGGGTCACAGCATCGATGAGGGCTTCGCAGGCGCCACGCCCCCAGGTTTGGTGTCATGGCGTGCGCGGCATCCCCCTACCAGCGCAACGCTCCCTCGCGTGTATCGACCCATGGGTGGAGTGGTCCAGATGCGTTGCGCCAGTGACGTCTCCGGATTTGCCTGTGAGAGTACACCCCCGCACAGCGGACGAGTAGTTGGCATAGCGTTCACGTGTCACTTCGAGTGCCTCTGCGACCTCTACCTTGTCCGGGCCCAACTCGGAGCGGAAGGAGGCGTACCAGTTGCTTCCCCCTATGGCAGGGGCCAAGCCGAAAATTTCACCGCGTCCCCCCCAGTATTCTCCAACGTCGCATGGGGGGGCGGGGGGGTTCCGGGAACGACTCCCCCCCGGACTGCCAGGAAGGGCGTGGGCTTTGCCGCACTTCGCTTGCCCCACGAATCCCTCCGAACAATGCTGTTTACTCCATCGGCTCCCACGGTCAACGTGGCTGCGCCCGTAGGGTGATCCACTCTCCCCGCTACCCGGCGTACGGAGGCGGGCACCGCGGTGTCCAGCAGCTCAGCAGTTCGGGTCGGGATACTCCCAACAAACCCTCTCCCTCCATGGACAGCAGGGCTTCTCCGGAGGGCCGTCGAAGAGCGCCGGCTTTGATAATGGCTCCATGATTCCGCACGGCCCCCGAGTATCCCCAGTCCGGATAACGCCTGCTGGGCTTCCGGCCACATGGCCAGGGTTGTTCCGACTGTTGGGAGTTTGGTCCGCTGTTCATGGACAGTGACGTCGAACCTGCCGGGGTTGAGCATTCCTGCGAGCGCAAGCCCGGCGATTCCTCCACCAATGATGTCCACTTTTTCCATGGCCACACTGTACTACTACATTTGTAGTACCGATAGGGTTTGAAGTTAGACTTTCGCCATGCAGGACCGCCGAACCGAACTTGCCGACGCAGCGCTCGCAGTCGTTGCTGCCAAAGGCCTCAAGGGACTCACCCACCGGGCCGTCGACGCCCAAGCAGGCGTCGCAGTCGGAACTACCTCGAACTATTTCCGCAGCCGTGCAGCGCTGATAGGGGCCGCCGTCGACCGCGTTGAAGAACGGGACCGCCTCCTGCTCCAGCAGGGTGGAAGGGAAATCCCGACGTCGGTAGCCACCTTGGCAGAGCAGATCGCCGGAGCGGTCATGGGACTCGCGCATGAGAACGCGGAACTGACCCGGGCCCGGTTCGCCTTTGCCCTTGACCAGCCCGATGTTGTGGCTGCCGGGCACGAGCGCTGGTATCGGCCTTGGCGCAACTGCTCGAAGCCATGGGAATACCAGAAGCCAGGGCCCGGGCGGAAGCAGTATCCGACTACAGCGACGGCCTGGCCATGCACCTGCTGACCGCCCGCAAAGGGCAGCACACGGACAGCGCTACGGTGGCACGGAACGTCCGGCGCTTGCTGGAAGGGTGAAAGTCAAGGGGGTGGACGGCAGCCGGTCCACAGAGCAGGATTGTGGCATGAGCACCAATGACGCACTCCTGAAGCAGGTCAACATCTCCGCCGAAGACGACAACCTCGTGGCACGGTTCGAAATCGATGGCAACATACCAGGCTCCGGCGCTTACGTTGTGGGCCTTGTTGCTGCCAGCGAGGACTATTCCTCACAGCGCAGGCTCGGAATCGAGTTCATGAACGGCGAGGCAATCTCGTTCTACTCCTTCAACCATTCCCTCAGTGCCGAGGAGAACTACGACATCAAGGGCGTGGAGCACTCCGGCAACGTCATCACGGGGGAACTTCCCGATGTCGGCCATCCACGGCCTCAGCAAAGGCCACGTCATGACGGGCTTCAGCGAAGCCGATGGCCGGGAGTTCCAATCCGGCGTGCCGGTGAACGAAGCCCTCTGACTCCTAGAAGAGACCCTCTACCGGTTCGATGAGTTCCGGTGAGTTGTTGCGGACATTGCCCACTGCGGCCCCCCCACCGGGTCCAGCGTCCAAGCAGCGGCGGCGTCGTGTGCCCTGGACCGGACCATGTCCACCAACCCCTGGGCGTCTTTCTCGCGCGGATCCAACCACGCTTCCATCGTCTCAGTGCTCATGGGCAACGGAACCCTGTCATGGAGGGCAGTCAGTTCGTCAAACACCGAAGCACTGCGCCGGGTTCGCGCCTCCTCCACCGTGGGGGTGTCGGCGGTCAGGATGGACATGGACAGCAACCAGCGGCCCGGATCATCAGGGGAAGCTGACTGGTCCCGCCACCACTCGTACAAGCCCGCAAAGACCAGACCGTGGCCGTCCGCCGGATGCACATAGTACGGTTGCTTGTTCTTGCCCTCGCCCTTCTTCCACTCGTAGTAGCCATCCGCGGGAACCGCACAACGCCTGGCCACCGCAGCTTTCTTGAAGGACGGCTTCTCCAACAACGTTTCGCTGCGGGCGTTGATAAGCCTCGCGCCGCCCTTGGGGGGGTCCTTCGCCCATGAGGGCACCAGCCCCCCACTTCGCCACGTGGAGCTGCCGCTTAACGTCGTCGTCAATCAACCTCTCCAGCACAATGGGAACAGCGTCCGTAGGAGCCACATTCCACGATTTCCCAAGGGCAATCTCGTTCTCAAGCTCGGCGTCGAAATCGGCAAGCAGGTCCCCCCCACCGCACGGGCCATCACATAACGTCCACACATGGCAACAGTCTGCCCCCCCTCCCCCGCCGAACGCACCAGCGCAGGCATGTGACGTAACCCGGCTTCGCCACCGAACGGGAATTATTCGGACGCGGGTTACCGTTGATAACAACGAACCATCCCGTGCAAACGACCAATACTGAGGAGAGCTCTGTGGACTTCACTCCCGACTCCGGCACCATCACCATGTTCTCGACCACCTGGTGCGGCTACTGCAACCGCCTGAAGAAGCAGCTGGACGCCAAAGGCATCGGCTACACCGAGATCAACATCGAAGAAGTGGATGGCACTGCCGAACTCGTCGAGCAGCTCAACGGAGGCAACCGTACGGTCCCCCACCGTGCTGTTCCCCGACGGAACCGCGGCCACCAACCCCTCAGCCTCCGAGGTTGAGAAGCGCCTGGTCGCCGTATAACCGCCGGCTCCACGCGTAACCCCTCCTGGGCCCGCACGGAACAATCCACATACTGTCTGTCACCTGTGATAGACAGAATGGGAATCCGTAGCGGGCCCTGCTGCATTAAGGGGCCTGCCCTCCGAGAGCCCGAAGGGAACATCTCCATGGTCCACGCAGTCAAAGGTGTCGTCGTCCGCTCCAAAGGCGCACCCGCAACCCTAGAAACCATCCTGGTTCCCGAACCGGACCGGGAGAAGCACTGGTGGACATCCTCACCAGCGGCGTCTGCCACACAGACCTCCACTACAAACTGGGCGGCATCAGCGACGATTTTCCGTTCCTGCTCGGCCACGAAGCCACCGGCGTTGTCAGCGCGGTGGGCCCTGATGTCACCGATGTAGCCCCCCCGGCGACCGCGTCGTCCTCAACTGGCGGGCAGTCTGCGGTAACTGTCGTGCTTGCAACCGCGGCCAAGCCAGTACTGCTTCAACACCCACAACGCCACCCAAAAAATGACCCTCGAAGACGGCACGGAACTCTCGCCCGCCTGGGCATCGGCGCGTTCACCGAAAAGACCCTGGTCGCCGCCGGACAATGCACCAAGGTAGACCCCGACGCCGATGCGCCGCTGTCGGGCTGCTCGGCTGCGGCGTCATGGCAGGCTTGGGTGCGGCACTGAACACCGGCGGCGTCAAGCGTGGCGACTCGGTGGCCGTCATTGGTTGCGGCGGCGTGGGCGTAGCAGCCATCGCCGGTGCCGCGCTCGCAGGCGCCACCACCATCATCGCCGTCGACATCGACGCAAAGAAGCTCGAGCGCGCCAAAGAACTCGGCGCGACACACACCGTGGATTCATCCGCAGGAGACCCTGTCGAAGAAATCCGCGCCCTGACAGGCGGCTTCGGCGCAGACGTGGTGATTGACGCCGTCGGACGTCCCGAAACCTACAAGCAGGCGTTCTACGCCCGCGACCTCGCAGGCACCGTGTCCTGGTTGGTGTCCCCACTCCGGAGATGACACTGGAACTACCACTTCTTGACGTCTTCGGCCGAGGCGGATCACTCAAGTCATCCTGGTACGGCGACTGCCTGCCCTCCAGGGACTTCCCCCCCATGCTCGTGGACCTCTACAAGCAGGGAAAGCTGGACCTGGACGCATTCGTGACCGAGCGCATCACCATCAACCAGGTCGAAGAAGCGTTCGACAAGATGCATCAAGGCGCCGTCCTGCGATCGGTGGTTGAGCTGTGAGCGCCGGCAACCTCGCAATCGATCACGTTGTTACTTCCGGGACATTCTCCCTGGACGGCGGAACCTGGGACGTTGACAACAACGTCTGGATCATCGGCGACGACTCCGAATGCATCGTCATCGACCCCCCCGCCCACAACCCCCCCGAAGCGATTCGTGAGGCCGTGGGCGGCCGCACCGTCAAAGCCATTTTGCTGACCCACGGCCATGACGACCACATCAGTTCCGCCGGCGCGTTTTGGGAGCTCGTCAAAGCTCCCATCCACCTGCACCAGGACGACTGGATGCTATGGCGGGCAGTGTTCCCCCGAAATTGATCCCGATGTGGCAATCGTGGACGGCGACGAGTTCACCGTTGCCGGTGCAACACTGAAAGCGATCCACACTCCCGGACACTCGCCTGGGTCTGTCTCGTTCCACCTGCCCAGCGAAGAAACACTCTTCAGCGGAGACACACTCTTCCAAGGCGGACCCGGTGCGACGGGACGCTCATACAGCGACTTCTCCACCATCATCGAGTCCATCCGGACCAAGCTCCTCCCCCTGCCCGAGGCAACCGTGTCCGCACCGGACACGGCGATTCCACCACCATCGGCGCGGAAAAGCCGCACCTGGATGAGTGGATCGCAAGGGGTCACTAGCTCCAGCGCGAGCGAGCTTCACGGTTTCGTTCGCGTCAGCCGGCTGCCGACCCGTATACCGGGGCGGCGGCCGGCTCAAGCCTGATAATCACCGACTTTGAAGCCGGAGTATTACTCTCCTCCGCCGTCGAATCCAACGGCACCAGGACGTTCGCCTCCGGATAGTAAGCAGCTGCGCATCCCCCCCGCGCGCTGGGGTACGCGACCAAACGCAACTGAGGCAGGACACGGTCAACGCCGTCGTCGGCCTCGCTGTGTACATCCACGTAGCCCCCCCGTCCTCGAAACCCATTTCAGCCAGGTCCGATGGATTCACCAAGAGGACCATGCGGCCTTTCTTTATGCCCCCCCGGTACCGATCGTTCATGGCATACGTGGTGGTGTTGAACTGATCATGTGACCGGATTGTTTGCAGTAGCAGGCGGCCCTTGGGAATCGTAATTGTCTCCAGCTCGTTGACGGAGAACATGGCCTTGCCCGTTGCTGTGGGGGGGAATGTTCTGCTGTCCCTGGGCCCGTGCGGCAAGACGAAGCCATCCTCCTCGCGGATGCGGGCATTGAAATCCTCAAACCCCGGCACGACGCGGGATATGTGATCCCGGATGGCGTCATAGTTGCGTCCCAGCCCGCCCCAGTCAACCGGCACTTTATCGCCTAGGACAGCATGGGCCATGCGGCTGACGATGGCCGCCTCGGACAACACCTTCGGGGGGGCTATTGGCTCAAGCGGACCCACCGAGCGATGTACCGCGCAGACCGTGTCCTCCACGGTGACAAACTGCGCCACGCCGCCCTGCCTGTCGATCTCTGTCCGACCCAACGTCGCAGGATCAGGCCTGCTCACCTACCACCACATGGGAGCGGTTGAGTTTGGTTGAGATTTGTACAGACAGACGCGTTTTCCGCACCGCCGCTTCAGCAACCATGGTGTCTGAAATTGCGTGGATGAGGTTACCTCCCAACGCGATCAGGACTTTGATCCTGCCATCCCGCATGCCCCCTAATGCTGTCCACTGCATCGACGCCGGGATTCTGTGGCGGGGGGGCAAAGCCGAACTCCCGCTTGATTGCCCCCAGGAACCGTGGCGGCATCTTCTCCCAAATGCCCATGGTCCGGTCGCCTTGGACGTTGCTGTGTCCACGGATCGGGCACGGCCCTGCGCCGGGCTTTCCGATGTTGCCGCGTAACAGGAGCAGGTTGATGATCTCCTTGATGGTGGGCACGGCCTTCTTGTGCTGGGTAATGCCCATGGCCCACGTGATGATGACTTTATCGGCACGGACGTACCTTGCGGCCAGTTCATCAATGTCCGCGCTGCCAAGCCCAGTGGCAATGAGGACATCGCGTTCATTCAACGTGGCGAGGTGGGCTGCCAAACCGACGAAGCCCTGGCAATGCTCATCTATGAACGTGCGGTCCAGCACCGTTCCGGGGGCAGCCCTCTCGGCATCGAGGACACGCTTCGATAGTGCCTGCAACAATGCCATATCCCCCGGCGATGCGGATTTGCAGGAACTGGTCTGCCAGATCTGTGCCCTTGCCTACCAATCCCCGAGGCCGTTGCGGGTTCCGGAAATTGATCAGACCAGCCTCGGGCAACGGATTCACGGCCACAATCTCCGCGCCCGCTTCTTTCGCTTCCTCCAGGGCCGTAAGCATCCGCGGATGGCAGGTTCCCGGGTTCTGGCCCATGATGATGATCAGGTCAGCCTTGGCAAAGTCCGCATAGGTGATGGCAGACTTCCCCCCCACCCCCCCGATGGTTTCCCCCCCCATGGCGACCCCTGTGGATTCGTGGCACATGTTGGAGCAGTCGGGGAGATTATTGGTTCCGAATGCCCGAACGAAAAGTTGATAGAGGAACGCTGCCTCGTTGCTCGTGCGTCCGCTGGTATAGAACGTCGCCTGGTCAGGGGTCCCAAGCCCGTTCAGCTCCTGGGCGATGACCTCAAACGCCCGGTCCCAACTCACAGGTTCATAATGATCAGAGCCCGCAGCCTTATAGACCGGTTCCACCAACCTTCCTTGCTGTCCCAGCCAGTACTCGGATTTGGACTCCAAGGCACTCAAGGTGTTGTCCGCCCAGAACTGCGTGGGAATCCTGAGTGGCTCCGCCTCCCACCCGATTGCCTTGGCGCCGTTCTCGCAAAATTCAGCCGCCTTACGTTCCGGCGGGTCAGGCCAGGCGCAACTCATGCAATCGAAACCGTCCTTTTGGTTGACGGCCCGTAGTGTCTTCCACGCTCGGGACGGCCCCATATCGGCCATGGCATGCGGGAGTGTTTCGCTCAGACTGGGCAATCCCGCGGCGGATCTCTTGGGCGGGCTGACGCTGATGCCTACGTCAGAATCCTCAATAGGGTGCTTCTTCCGGCCCATTGTTCCACCGCGATCCGCGTGCTTGGGAAACCCTGTCTAATTCAGACTAGACCCGGGCACCAACACGCTCAACGGACCTGCGGCGACTAGGCCAGCAAAGCCTGGAAGTCGCCGTCGATGATGTCTGCGTAACCGCGGTAAGCTCAATTACGGCGTCGTCCACCGTTGCTACGTCCAGATGCGGCAGCAGGTCATTCGCAGCCCCCCCGGCGGTGGCGGTGTCCCATTCGAGCCCGAGCGCAGCATAACTCGCGGCCAGTACCTCGCGAATGGGTTTGGAGTCCTCCACCACGATCACGGAGCTGAACAGCCAACCTCCGGAGACGACGCGTTGGGCAGTGCCGATGAGCTTGATGCGGTGAGCAGGAAAATCGGGGTCCTCACCGTGGACGCTGAACTCCCCCCCGGACAGTACTCCCCCCCCGGAATTTCGCCGACGGCGGCATGGACGCCGACGCGGCGAAGCGCACCGGCCAGCAGCTCACCAAACTCCGAGAAACGGGCTTTGGCACGCACGATCGCGTCGGGATGCGGCTCAATATGATCTATGACCAAGGTCCCTTGGTGATACGCGGCGGCGCGGCCCCCGGCTTTGCGTATCAGGGGCTCAAAACCGAGTTCCCGGCATGCCTCCTCCGCTGCGTGAAAACCAGGAAGGTTTGCATCGCGCTGGCCGAAAGCACGGTAGGTTGCGGACGATACAGGCGGAGAGACGGACCGAGCTTGCCGTTGCGGGCACGCTGAAGCAGCTCCAAGGCGAAATCGAGGTCTCCCGCCGCGCCCATCGAATCCTTCTGGCGATAAACCGTAAGCTGGCGGTCCCTGCTTCCGAGCCGCCCATCAACTCTTCCTCAACGTCAGGATCTGTTCAGCCCGCCCGAAAGGTCCGTTGGCATCATGGAGCACAGTGGATGTCAGGCCGATGCCGTCAGCCCCCCCGAAAGAGACCTTGTTGTCCAGCCCCCCCAACCATTCACCCGACGGAGCACGGTACATGTGGATCTGAAGATCGACGTTGGGAAAAATGTAGCTGTTTTCACCAGGTGGAACACGGGCTGCTATGCCGTTCGCGGTATCCACCAAGCCCATGAGGCGGGCGAGATCGGTGCTGTTGTGTTGGTCAGTCAGCGGATGGGATGTCCGGATCCACACCTTGCCCGAACCAGGCCGGTGTCCTTCGGCAATACGCATCTCCAAGGACCGGATGTAACCCCCCGGGCCACACGCTGGCGCCATCCCATGGCTTGCATTCGTCGGGGGGGCCGGCATGGACTCATCTTCCACTGCGGCTACAGCGCTGGTGTCGCTGGTGACCATACGCCACGCGGCAGCACGGATTGCCACACGGCCTCCCGCCGAAAGCTCTGCCTGGATGAGTTCGATGGTCCGTCCCGGCTCAACGTCGAGGTGGTGACCTGGAACTCGCCACCGGGAATCAGCCCGAGGATTTCGTAGCTGATCCGCGCCAAGCGGACGTCGTTTCGTGGCTCATGGCGAACCAGGCATCGGCGATGATGCCCGAGGCGGGGGGGCATGTGTTGTTCGTGGGGGGGATTCCACGCACCTTGGGCATGGATGGTGGACCGGTAGCGGCCCTCGCCCAATGATTCGTAGTAAAAATCGCCGTCCGCCAGTTCCGGTAATGCAGTAGTCAACCCAGGCCTTTCGCCGATCCAGCTGTAGAACTCAGACCACTGTATCCGCTGATTTGGTCCTCGCCCGACGCCGACGGAACACGACAACCCAGACGACGATGGCCGCCAAGGCTGCGATTCCCACCGCAGCACCAACTGGCGACGCCGCCGCTACCGCCAGCCACGCCTCCAAAGCAGCAAGACCAATGGTCGCGTAAAGCAGTGCCCAGATGACAGAACCCGCCACGGCGGCCGGCAAGTACCGCCGGAGCGGCATACGGGCAGCACCCGCTGCAAGGTTGATGGCCGTCTGGAGGCCGATGGTCAGGAAAGAGAGTACGACGGCGTACGGTCCCCAGCGCTGAATCAGGGCCTGGGCACGCGCTGCTTTGGGCCGCTCCAAAGAATCACCGAAGCGGGTGTGCGCGAGTCCGGCCACCGCTCCCCCGCCCAATCCAATAAGTGACGTTGACACGGATCATGACGATCGCGAAGAGCGCCGCGAGCGCGACGCCGAAAGGCAAACTCATGATCTGGTCCACTCGACTTAGGCTACCCTAAGCAGCGGGTCAATGAAGACTCGCGCTCATGGACTGCACGGCGGAAACTCTGGACTTGTCCAAACCGAAGGACCAGTGCGAACCCTAGGATGAGTGGATGGACCTCCGCGATGCCGCCCAGGAGCTGTACGCCGTGACACCCCCCCGTGATTTCACGGCGGAACGAACTGTGCTTGTCCGCAAAGCGAAGGATGCCGGCCAGAAGGACCTGGCTAAAGAGATTGGCAACCTCCCAAAGCCGGCCGCCGCGCCTGGGCCATCAACATGCTGGCCGTTCATAAGCCCGAGGTGATTGACGGCGTCGTACGCTTTGGTGTTTCGCTGCGAACCGCCCAGGAGGAAGGCGACGCAGAAGCGTTCCGCGAACTCGGGCAACAGCGCCAGGGCCAACTGACATCTGCTGTGCATGCGGCCAAAGATCTTGCCTCCGAGCTTGGCGCTCCTCTCAGTGCTGCCGCGGCATCCGACGTTGAGCAAACGCTCAGGCCGCCATGCGGATGCCGGGGCCGCCGCCGCGGTAGGAACCGGGCGGCTGGTGCGGGGGGCTCAGCGGGAGCGGCTTTGAGGCAGTGGACCTTACAGGTGCCATCGCTGCGACCGGCCCGGATGACGAAGCTGGCTCCGTATCTGCGAAGCGCCTGCAAAGCGCGCGGCCAAAACGGAACCCGCGACAACTCCCAGGGCCGCCACGACCTCCAAAGAGAAGCCGTCCAGAGAAAAGGAACCAAAAGACGAAGCGACGTCCCTCGCCGATCGGCGTGCCGCCAAACAACAAGCCGCACTGGAAGAGGCCCGCCGCGACTTCGAAGCCGCCGACAAGGACGCCAGGGAAGCAGAAGCGGCAGCATCCGAGGCGTGGGACACCGTCAAAGAGTTAGCTCACCGAAGAACCAACCTCAAATCCGAGATCGAAGACATCAAGAAGCGTCTGGCCACTCTTGAAGCCGAACTCATTGGGATTACCCGTGATGCGGAATCCGCGGAATCAGACAAGAAGCGTGCCGTGCGGGCCGCAACGCAGCAACGACGCGCCGCGGACCAGGCCCAGCGGCGCGTCGAACGGCTGAGCTAGTCCTTCTTCTTAACCGGCGACTTCTGGAGGTGGTGCGTGGCCGGGCCTTCCAGGTACTTTCCTTCCGGGGGGGTGAAGCGCGAACCGTGCAAGGGGGGGCAGTCCCAAGATTTTTCAGCGTCGTTCCAGGTCAATAATCCGCCCAAGTGCGCGCAGCTGGCGGACACCATGCAGACCTTCCCGTCCACGGTGGACACCGCCGCGGGCTCGCCCTTGTAGAGCCCGACGACGCCACTGCCTTCCGGTGGGCGCGTTGCGTCAGTGATTTCAGGGTTGCTCCTGACCTTGGCTTTGTCCTCGATCATCCGTTTGGCAGTGCTGGCATTGAGGCGAATGGCTTGGATGGCACCTTGGGGTGATGTGACCCGGTGATGGATGGCCGTGGCCCAGTCGGACTGGCCACCCAGGATGTCCGAGGTGATGGACAGGGCAGCAGCCACCCCCGTTGCTCATCCCCCATTTGTTGTAGCCGGTGCCAAAGAATATCCGTCCGTGGCCACGGGGGGGAAGCTTGCCGAAGAACGGCATCAGGTTAGTGGCTTGATAGTCCTGCGCCGACCAGGTGTGGGTCACCTCGGCACCGGGGTAGTGCTCATTGGCCCATCCCAGCAAGTCATTCAGATGCTGTTGCGGCGAAGTGGCGCGGCCACCGGTATGCCCGTAGCCGCCAACCAAGAGCAACTCGCCCTCGGGAGTGGGATAGGTCCGCTGGGATCGGGTTGGCGCGTCGACGGACAGGTACATTCCCTTCGGAATGTCCCCTGCCACGCGAAGGGCAGCGGCGTAGGAACGGTTCGGTTCGAGCTTCGCGAAGTACAAGCCGCGGTCCAGGATGGGCGTTCCTGTGGCAACCACCACAGTGTCAGCGGTGAACGTTCCTTTGCGGGTGGCCACTTCCAACGGCAGATCTGAGCCCACGTTCTGGACCTGCACGCCCTCAACGATCAGGCCGCCGTGCTCCCGGACATCGCTGGCGAGGGTCTCAAGGACATCCATGGGGTGAATCTGCGCTTGGTCTTCAAGCTCCAGCGCCTCCACAACAGGGAACGGCAATCCAGGATCACGGCTGAAATGGACATCCAAACCCGCGTCCCGCGAAACGGCAGCTTCCTTGCGGAGCCGCTGCCCGCCGTCGTCGGTGGTTGCGAAGGTGACCGCGGTCCTGCGCTGGAAGGGGGCGCCTTGCTGCTCCATGTACTGCGCAAGCCAGGCTTGTCCGGTCTTGTTGGCTTCCACATAGGCCTGGACCACCTTCAGGGAGTACTGACTGCGCAACGCGGAAAGCACGCCGCCCTGCAGGAGGCTCAGCTTGCCAGTGGTATTTCCCGTAGTCACAGCGCCTAGTGTCCGGGCCTCGAAAACCACCACGCGCTGGCCGGAGCGGGACAAGAGCAACGCTGCGACCATTCCGGTGAGGCCGGCGCCCACCACAATCGTGTCAAAGTGCTTCTCAGCGGGGGGGATTGCGTCAGACGTGAAGTGAGATTTGCGGTCAAGCCATAGCGATTTCATCGAACAATCCGCCTCTCAGACTCACTGGCATGTGTTGAGGGAAACGCTAGGCGGGTCGCTGGTGCTTATCAAGGGGGGGTGGCGGTGTCTCTCGCCAGAGCCGCTGCATGCTGTAGTTCGGCGTCCGGATCAGTCGCCCAACGCTCCAGTACGCGTTCTGCGCGTTCCTTCGCGAGTCCTTCCAGCCGCGCAATGAGAGGCCTCACAACGTCTCTGGCCAGCGGGTCCACCAGCTCCCGGGTTCCTGCATGCCTGATGAATCCCTCGATGCGCGTCAGATCGGTGTTGACGAGAAGCCCGACCTTGGCCTGCAGCAGAACCACCGCTGCGAGGCGGCGTTCGAAGACCGGCTCCTCCCAAAGTTCCGAGCTCAGGGCGGTGATGTCGTCATGGTTGAGGTTCTTGTACCGCTTCAGCGCATCCCGGACCGTGCCACGCACCGCGCCCACGGACGCGCCGTATACCTTCAGGCGCCCGCCCAGACGTTCACTGGCCTCTGCCGCCTTCTCCCAGGTCGATTCCATCTGCAGGGTGTAGTCCACGAATTCACCGGCTTCACTCACCTGTCTATTTTGTCAGTGCCTCCCCCTAGCGTGATGACAACAGCAACCGACAGGAGCAACATGCCGTCCCAAGTGCTCGCCACCGAGGCATCCTTTCCGGGTGTCCCCCGCTGCTTCGTCCATGCCCGACTGGTACCCCCACACTGCTCAACACCGTGCTCAAGAGGTCCGTGTCGGCAGGGCCCGGGCGCTGGCAGCCGCCAATAGCGAGTTGTTGAATTCTTACTGGAGTATCGGCCGGCAGCTCGCCGAGCGTGAATCCCAGCAAGGCTGGGGAGCCAAGGTGGTCACCCGCTTGTCCGCCGACATCCGCACACGGTTCCCGGAAGCAAAAGGCTTCTCCCCCCCCAGGAACCTGAGGTACATGAAGAGCTTCGCCCAAGCATGGCCGGACTTTCCAATGTTGCAAGCGCCGCTTGCAACATTGCCCTGGTACCACCAGATCGCACTGCTGGAAAAGCTCGACGACGCCGCCACGCGCCTTTGGTACGCCGCGGCGGCTGCCCAACACGGATGGTCGCGCAACGTGCTGACCCACCAGATCTCAACGCGTCTGCACGAACGCTCAGGGCAGGCCATCACAAACTTCAAAACCACCATGATCCCTGCCGATTCGGACCTTGCGCAGCAAGCGACCAAGGACCCCTACGTCTTTGACTTTCTGTCCATGAGTGATCGGCACACCGAACGGGACCTGGAGCTGCAGTTGGTGAAACACGTGGAGAAATTCCTGCTGGAGCTGGGCCAGGGTTTCGCTTTCGTTGGTGAGCAGGTGCGGCTGGAGATTGCCGGGGGACGAGTTCTTCGCAGATCTGCTCTTTTATCATCTGAAGTTGCGCTGCTACATGGTCATCGAACTCAAGGCCGTGAAGTTCGAACCTGGTTTCCTCGGGCAATTGGGTATGTATATGGCGGCCGTGGACGACCTTATGGCGCATCCCGACGACAAGCCAACCATTGGCTTGCTGCTGTGCAAGGAGAAGAACAGCGTGGTGGCGGAGTACGCACTGCGTGGATTCAACGCTCCTGTGGGCATCGCGGAGTGGAAAACCTCCGTTGCTGACTCCTTGCCCGACGAGTTGGTGGCGAGCCTGCCGAGTATCGAGACCTTGGAGGCCGAGCTGGCGAGTGAGGCTGCGCGTTTGCATGGGCTAGGGGGGGTGTTTAGACGTTGTCCTTGAACCAAGCCAGGGTGTCGTTCCAAGCCGCAGTTGCCTGGGCCTCCACGTAGCGCTCACCCGTGTCATTGTGGAACGCGTGGTCCACGCCGGGGGGGTACACCTTGAGCTGGTGCTTGACCGTTGAGGCATCCAAGGCTGCCTGCAGCTGGGGGCATCGCACCGGTGATACGTGCATCGTTCTCCGCGTAGGCGCCAAGGACCGCCGGTTTGATGGTGGGCACCTTGGCCAGGTCCGGCGCGGGGCCGTAGAAGGCGGAGGTTGCTTTGAGTCCTTGGATCTCGGTGCTTGCCTGCCATGTAATGCCGCCGCCGAAGCAGAAACCCACCATGGCGATCCGTCCCTCTTCGACGAAGTCCTGGCCGTTGAGGTACTCGAAGGCTGCTTTGAAATCGTCCACGTGCCTTTGGGCGCCCGCCTGCGTCAGAGCGCCGGGGGGGACAGCGTCCGGATCCATATTCGCGGTGCCGCCCTCCCTGCTGAGGAGGTCCAGCGCCAGCGCCGCGTATCCTTCCTTGGCGAAGCGCCGGGCGACGTCCTGGATGTGCGGGGGGGTGAGGCCTCGGTTTTCGTGGCAGATCAAAACGCCGGGACCCTTTTGGCTCCCCTCGGGCCTGGCCAGGTACGCGCCAATTTCCGTTCCGTTTGCGGGGGGGAACGTCACCGTTGCGTGGTTAGACGGGCCGCGCCTTCCGGGACAGATAACGGACTCTTGGCATTGGGAACTGCAGTAGTCGCGGCCCCCTGTTCTTGCCGCCTCGGATGTCGGTGAAGGCGTGGGCATGGGATCGGTGGTTCGGGGAACCTCGTCCGGTGTACAGCCCACCAAAGTCATGGCTGCCGCAGCCGCGGTCATGCTTCCCATGATGAACGCCACCCGCCGGGTGAATGTCTTGTGCGACATGTCCCCCCCCGACCGGTAGTCGTCGTAGAACTCTTCGATCAAGTACTTTTCAAACTTGCCCAGCTGAGTCATGGTGAACCTCCCGAAGATGGCAGTTATCCTCCCCTGATGTGAAGACGCGGACAAGGGTTGGTCGGTTCAACCGCGGCTTCAAGCGAACCAGCTAATAATGTCAGTGCCCCCCCCTGCGAGAGTTGGGACATGAAACAGATCCGGGAAAGGCAAACGAAGACAGCGGTGTCCGCTGCGCCTTTTCGTGCCATTTCCCGAGCGTGTCTCAGCCCGGCGCGGTTCCGGTCGGTCCGGTTTCGGCCGGCTCCGTGAGTGGGGACTTGATCGAGCAGTTGCGGGTTTTGGAGGAGATGAAGTCGGCTATCACGGCTTTGCAGGCGCGGGTTGCTGTGGCTTTTGATCTTGCCCAGCGTGCCGAGCAGGCCGAGGCCGG
>BBFS01000075.1 GCA_001313365.1 Paenarthrobacter nitroguajacolicus JCM 14115 | reverse complement strand
CGAGACGGCAAGCGCGACGGTGGTCGCGATGGCGGCCGTGGCCGCTCCGGCAGGTCCGGTGACGCCGGGTCCAACGAATCCAAGGGCGAGGGTGGTCGTAACCGTACGCGCCGCCGTCGTACTTCTGATGGTGAGGCAGCCCCCCCGCTGCAGGCGCCTCGGAGACCCGCACCGCCACTGCGGACAATGCGGAGAAGCCGTCACGTACGCGTCGGACCCGCACGCGTCGTCGCAACGGCGAAGTGGTTTCCGGAGAGACCGCAGCTGCCCAGTCCGGCAGCACCGAGGCCTAAAAACCTCAATGACTGAATCTGTTTGGGCGCCGGACGGCGGCAACTTGGTGGTGCACGCGGACAACGCGGAATTCCTCCCAACGCTGCCGGACGGCGCCTTCACACTCATTTACGTGGACCCGCCCTTCAACACGGGCAGGGTCCAACGCCGCCAGGAAACCCGTATGGTCCGCAATGCGGACGGCGACGGCGACCGCGTCGGCTTCAAGGGCCGTTCTTACGACACCATCAAGGCGCCCTCCATAGCTACGACGACGCCTTCAGCGATTACTGGTCTTTCCTGGAACCAAAGCTCGTGGAGGCCTGGCGACTGCTGGCAGACGACGGCACCCTGTACCTGCATTTGGATTACCGGGAAGTCCACTACGCCAAGGTGATGCTGGACTCGATCTTCGGCAGGGAATGCTTCCTGAACGAGATCATCTGGCCTACGATTACGGCGCCCGCGCAAGAACCGCTGGCCCACCAAGCACGACAACATCCTGGTGTACGTCAAGAACCCCACCAAATATCACTTCGACAACGCCGAAGTGGACCGGGAACCGTATATGGCGCCTGGCCTGGTCACTCCAGCCAAACGCGAGCTCGGCAAGCTTCCCACGGATGTTTGGTGGCATACCATCGTCTCGCCCACGGGCCGCGAAAAGACCGGCTACCCCCCCACTCAGAAACCTGAAGGCCTGGTTCGCAGGATTGTCTCTGCATCAAGTCGCGAGGGCGATTGGTGCCTTGATTTCTTCGCCGGTTCAGGCACCCTGGGCGCAGTTGCAGCCAAGCTAGGCCGCAACTTCGTGTGCGTAGACCAGAACGAACAGGCCATCGAGGTCATGCGGAAACGGCTGGGCAGCAAGGCAGGTTTCCACCGGAGCGGCTCTTTGCCGGTCGCCGGCCTGGATCAGGCAGCACCCTTCACGAAGGCCTGAACGGCGTCCGCGATCATCTGGACGGCAATGGCTGACAGCAGCAAGCCGGCGATCCGGGTCACCAGCTCCACTCCGTTTTCACCGAGCACACGCTGTACGACGCCCGCGAAGCGCATCGCAAGGTAAAGCGAGGCCAGCACTACGGCAATGCCAAGGCCAACGGCCAGGTACTCCGAGAGCTGGCTGGACTGCTGCACGAACACCATGACGGCGACGATCGCCCCCCCGGGCCCGGCCATCAGCGGTGTTCCCAGCGGCACAAACGCCACGTTTTTGTACTTGGCAGCATTCTCTTCGCCACTGGTGGACCCCCCCGTCAGCAGCTGCAGCGCAATGAGCACCAGAAGCAGACCGCCGGCGCCCTGCAACGCCGCCAGCGAGATGTGCATGTAGTTCAGGATGGACTGCCCGAAGATCGCGAACACAACGATCACACCGGTGGCCACCAAAAGAGCCTGGAACGCGGACCGGTTCCGGTCCTTGGCCGACATCTGCGCCGTAAGTGACATGAAAATCGGCACGGTACCCGGGGGGGATCCATGATCACGAACAAGGTGACGATCACGGAGGCAAGCAGTTGAAGATCCATCAGCGAATGACCGTGCTCCCTGTTGCCAACTCCTCAATGCGTGCCAAGACCTCGGGCGAGGTAGTGTTTTCGCCCAACAGGTTGGGCTTGCCCGCTCCGTGATAGTCAGATGACCCTGTCATGAGCAAACCGTGTTCGGCGGCCAGGCCCCCGCAGGAACGTGCGGCCCTCCTCCGGGTTGTCCCGATGTTCAACTTCAACTCCCAGCAGTCCGGCATCAATCATGTCCCGGTAGGTTCGCTCCCCCCACGATGCGTCCCCTCGACGAGGCCACAGGATGCGCGAAAACCGGAACGCCGCCAGCCGCGCGGACAAGCTCGACGGCGACTGCCGGGTTGGGCGCATAGTGCTGCACGAAGTACCGCGAATGTGAGGTGAGGATGGAAGTGAAGGCCTCCGTTCGATCCGCGACAACGCCAGCCGCGACCAAGGCATCGGCGATGTGAGGGCGGCCCACCGTGGCACCGGGAGCCACGTGGTGGATGACGTCATCCCAGGTCAACGGGTAATCCTCGGACAACAAGGTGACCATGTGCTCGGCACGGGTGAGCCGGGCGTCCTTGGACTTGGTGATCTCTTCAAGCAGGCCAGGATGTGCGGGGGGGTCATGGAGATAACTCAGCAAGTGAACGCTGATTCCCTTCTCGGTCCGGCAGGAAATCTCCATTCCGGGAACGAAGGCAATGCCATGTTCCCGGGCCGCCGCGGCAGCAGATTCCCAGCGTCCGTCGAATCGTGGTCCGTCAACGCCACGGCGTCCAGGCCGGCCGAGACGGCGGAGATGATCACGCCGGCCGGTGTCTCGGTTCCGTCGGAAACATTTGAGTGCGCATGCAGGTCTATCCTCACTTTCCCAGCCTATGGGATACGGGCATGCTTGGAGCGTTGCGCCGTTGGCCTCCTCACGTAACTGGTGGGACGATGTAACGGTGAACGATGCCGAAAACACCCAGAACTCGTCCTCCCAGCCACTGCAAGAGCGTGTCAACAACCGCTCGCAACGGCCCACATCCGATGCTTCAAGGCATTCATGGCCAGCAACTGCGCCCGCCCCGCAGGTGACCCCTGCGCGTGACGCCGTTGCAGACCACGCCGCGCGCCGCCGTCGTACTATCTCCGAACTGTTCAAGGGCGAACGGCTCGTCGTCCCGGCCGGTCCATTGAAGGTCCGTTCCAACGACTGCGACTACCGCTTCCGCCCGCATTCCGGCTTCGCCCACCTCACGGGTCTGGGCCTCGACCACGAGCCCGACGCCGTGCTGATCCTTGAGCCTGTTGCTGAAGGAAAGGGCGACGACGGCGGTCACCACACTGCCACCCTCTACTTCCGTCCGTTGGCCGGCCGGGATACAGAGCAGTTCTACGCGGACTCGCGCGCCGGCGAGTTCTGGATCGGTGCGCGTCCCACACTGGCCGAATTCGAAGCCCGCCTCGGCCTCCCCCCCGCCGCGCACATCTCCGAGCTCGAGATGGCCATCACCAAGAATGTGGGCGCCCCGGAAATCGGCGGCATCTCCATTCGCCTGGTCCGCAAGGTGGACGAGAACATTGATGCGCTGGTTGACACCGCCCGGTACAACACGGCCAAAGACCCCCGAGAACCTGGACCTCGGCGAACTCGACGCCTGGATGAGAAGCTCAGCGAAGCATTGTCCGAGCTGCGCCTCATCAAGGACGATTGGGAAATCGAGCAGATGAAGATCGCTGTGGCGGCAACCGTGGAAGGCTTCGCCGACGTGGTCCGGGCCCTCCCGCGCGCGCTGACCCACAAGCGCGGCGAACGTGTAGTTGAGGGCGCTTTCTTTGCCCGGGCCCGCGAGGAAGGCAACGAACTCGGTTACGACACCATTGCCGCGTCCGGCAACAACGCCACCGTGCTGCACTGGAACCGCAACTCCGGGACCGTCAATGCGGGCGAACTCCTTCTCCTCGATGCCGGTGTGGAGGCAGACTCCCTCTACACAGCGGACATCACCCGCACACTGCCGGCTACGGGGGACGTTCACCGATGTCCAGCGCAAAGTCTATGAGGCCGTGCTCGACGCCGCCGATGCCGGTTTTGCTGCTGCCCAGCCGGGCGTGAGGTTCCGGGATATCCACACCGCTGCAACCACGGTGCTGGCCGAACGCCTCGCCGAGTGGGGGTCTGTTGCCTGTTTCCGTGGAGGAAGCCATCAGCGGAGGCCAGCAGCACCGCCGCTGGATGCCGCACGGCACCAGCCACCACCTTGGCCTGGACGTCCACGACTGCGCGCAGGCAAAGCGCGAGCTCTACCTCGATGGCATCCTCACCGAGGGCATGGTTTTCACCATCGAACCCGGCTCTACTTCAAGAATGAAGACCTCGCCATTCCCGAGGAGTACCGCGGGATCGGCGTCCGCATCGAAGACGACATCCTCATGACCGCAGACGGCCCCCTGAACCTCAGCGCAGCGTTGCCGCGCAAGGCCGATGACGTCGAGTCCTGGATGGCCGGCATCTACCAGGAAGCCCAGGGCTAAGCGCACGCTTTTAGGCTGACTCAGGCAGTTGGGCTGACACAGGCAGTTGAGCCAAACAAAGGGAAGGCCACCGGAGATCCGGTGGCCTTCCCTTTGTGCTTTGCGGAGGCGGGTGCTTTGCGGAGGCTTGTGCCCTGCGGAAGCTGGTGCCCGCGGAGGCGACTACTGCTTGGGCGAACCCTCGGCGCTGGAGTGCTCTCCGTCTTCCTGCGGCGCGTTCCCTGTCCGGTCCTGGCTGTCGGTCACCCGGACACCGTACTGCGGGCGACCGTCCGGGAGGTCCGGGTAACGGACAGCTGCCGGCGCCGGGTTCGGAGCCGGCTGGGTCTCCGGCGCAGCTGCGCCCTGTCCCTCCGGAGCCGTTGAACCATTGGCCTCAGGACCACGCTGGCCGTAGGGGTCGTTCCAGGTGGAAGGCCGCTCAGGAGCCTGGCCCGGCTGCTGGAATGGCGCATTCGGCTGGTTGTAGGTGGCCTGCGGCGCGGCTGCCTGCGCCGGGTTCATCGGCAGCTGGTGAAGCAAACGGCGGGCTTCGTGGGCTGCCTCTACAGCGACGATGACGTCGTAGTTGGTGGCCACCACCTGGCTGGTCGAGGTGAAGTCGCGCTTCCCGCGCTGCATGGCATAGGTGACGATGCCGAACAGCATGAAGAAAGCCGCACCCATGAGCACAGATGTGATGATGGAGAACGGTCCCCCGGCGGGGGGGTAAAGAAGGACAGCATGACGCCTACGAAGAGGCCGAACCACATGCCGCTCAAGGCACCGGACAATGCCACCCTCGGGTAGCTCAGGCGGCCTGTTACCCGTTCCACCATTTTGAGGTCGTTGCCCACGATCGACACCAGCTGTACTGGGAACTGCTGGTCTGCGAGGTAGTCCACCGCCTTCTGGGCATCCAAATACGAGGTGTACGAGCCTACGGTGTCACCTTGGGGGGGGACACTGCGGGATTCCTCAACGGCTTTGGGAGCACCAAAAATGTTTGACATAGCCCCATTGTGTCTCATGGACATGTGTAGCGGCTGTAATTCAGCTAAAAGAGAGCAGACTCGGTAGCCTGTAAACATGAGCACACATCCCTCACGCGTCTTTGTCGCGCGCTTGCTCGGCTTGGACGTCTTCGACCCCCTGGGCGATCGTCTGGGCCGGTTGCGCGACGTCGTGGTGCTCTCCCGCGGCACCCGTGGTGCGCCCCATGTGGTGGGCATCGTGGTTGAAGTTCCGGGCAAGAAGCGGGTTTTTGTCCCCCCCATGACGCGCATCACGTCCATAGACCAGACGCAAATCATTTGCACCGGCCTGGTCAACCTGCGCCGCTTCGAGCAGCGCGGCGCCGAGACACTGGTGGTCGCTGAGATGTTCGACCGCCGCGTGACGCTGGCCGATGGCAGTGGCGACGCCACGATCGAAGACATCGCCATGGACCAGCACAGGTCCAAAGACTGGTTTGTCAGCAAGCTCTTCGTCCGACGTGGGCACTCCCTGTCCCCCCCCTTTGGCAGGCTTCGCCGCAACGAGACCCTGATCATCGATTGGGCCGATGCACAGACCGGCGCCCATAACGAGCCCCCCCAGGCTGCCACGCAGTTCGTTGCCACGCACGAAGACCTTAAACCTGCCGACTTCGCTGAGGCCCTCCAGGAAATGAGCGACAAGCGACGTTTCGAGGTGGCCAGTGAGCTTCAGGACGAGCGCCTCGCCGATGTCCTCCAGGAACTCCCGGAAGACGACCAGGTGGAGATCCTCTCAGCGCTGGATGTGGAACGCGCCGCTGACGTCCTCGAAGAAATGGATCCGGACGACGCCGCCGACCTCTTGGCCGAGCTGCCTTCCGCCCAGGCGGAAGAGCTGCTTCAACTCATGGAACCCCCCAGGAAGCCGAGGACGTCCGCCGTCTCCTGGAATACGACGAAGACACCGCCGGTGGCCTCATGACTCCGGTTCCGGTCATCCTGCCGCCGGAAGCAACCGTGGCCGAGGCCCTGGCACACGTTCGCCGCGAGGAGCTCTCGCCTGCACTGGCCTCATCCATTTTTATCGCCCGCCCTCCCTTGGAGACGCCGACAGGCCGTTTCCTGGGGGTGGTGCACATACAGCAGCTGCTGCGCTTCCCACCGCCGGAACCGCTGGGCAACCTGGTGGACAAGAACTCGAGCCGCTCTCGGACCAAGCCCATATCAGCGAGGTGGCCCGCACCCTGGCCACGTACAACCTGAACTCGCTTCCAGTCGTTGACGACGACGGCCGCCTTGTGGGGGCGGTGACTGTTGATGACGTGCTGGATCACCTGTTGCCGGATGACTGGCGCGCCCATGAGGACGACGCCCCCCCTATAAGGAAACTTGGAGGCCGCATTGGCTGATAACAACGCCGCCCGATCCCCCCCAAGTCCGCAGGACGCTCGAGCAGTAGCCTTGACACGCCCCCCCTGAGCGGTCGCCAACGCATCCTGCCCAAGTTCTCCCCCCCGAACCCGGACGCGTTCGGAAACGCAACGGAGGCTTCGCCCGGTTCATGGGCACGCCGACGTTCCTCGTCTACATGACGGTGTTCTGTGTCTTCTGGCTTGCCTGGAACACCTTCGCGCCCACGGACTGGCAGTTCGACCGCGTGGAGCTGGGCTTCACCCTGCTGACCTGATGTTGTCCCTTCAGGCTTCCTATGCGGCACCGCTGCTGCTGCTCGCCCAAAACCGGCAGGATGACCGCGACCGTGTCTCGCTCCAGCAGGACGCCAGCGTGCCGAACGCAATCTCTCCGACACCGAATACCTGACCCGGGAACTGGCGTCACTGCGCATCGCCTTGCGCGAAGTAGCCACCCGTGACTACGTCCGGACGGAGCTCCGAAGCCTTCTGGAAGACATCATCGACGCCCAGGAGGAACTCCGCGAGAGCGAAGGCGCCACTGATGGCACGGAATCGCCGGGTGAAAAGGTCAAGGAGAAGCTGAAGGAGAAGCGCGACAAATCGCGTGGGCCCCCCCGCACACAGCAGATTCCGAAGGTCCGCCCGCCGCGGGCCGCAGGTCCACAACATTCCACCGGCAAGCCATCGCCTGAAAATCCCGAAAGCCGAGCCTGAACCTATGAGCATCGCATCTGCCGAGGCGCTGCATGCTGCCTTGGCCACCGTCATTGATCCCGAGCTCCGTCGCCCCCATCACGGAACTGGGCATGGTGGAATCGGTGTCGGCCGATGATGACGGCGCAGTACACGTCGCAGTTCTGCTGACCATCGCCGGTTGCCCCCCCCTGCGCGAGACCATCACCAAGGATGCCACCGACGCCTGATCCGGGTGGAAGGCGTCACGGGCGTAGATGTTGAACTGAAGGTCATGACCCAGGCCCAGCGGGAAGCCCTCAAGGAACAACTCCGCGGGCCGGGTGGACAGCGTGGCATACCCTTCACCAAGCCGGGCTCCCTGACCAAGGTGTACGCCGTAGCCAGCGGAAAAGGCGGTGTTGGCAAGTCATCCGTCACCGTCAACCTGGCGTGTGCACTTGCCGCCCAAGGCCTCCGGGTTGGCATCGTGGACGCCGATGTGCACGGCTTCTCCGTGCCCGCCCTGATGGGGGGGATCGACCAGAAACCCACGCAGGTAGACGACATGATCCTGCCGCCTGTCGCCTACGGCGTGAAGGTCATCTCCATCGGCATGTTCGTTGCAGGTAACCAGCCGGTGGCCTGGCGTGGTCCCATGCTGCACCGGCCCTGGAGCAATTCCTCACCGACGTCTACTTCGGTGACCTCGATGCGCTCTTCCTGGACCTGCCCCCGGGCACGGGCGACATCGCCATTTCCGTGGCGCAGCTCCTGCCCAACGCAGAAATTTTGGTTGTCACCACACCGCAGGCAGCTGCTGCCGATGTCGCAGAACGAGCCGGTACCATCGCCACCCAGACAGGGCAGAAAGTGGCCGGCGTCATCGAGAACATGTCCTACCTGGAAATGCCCGACGGCGGACGTATGGAACTGTTCGGAAGTGGCGGAGGTGCCATCCTGGCTGAGCGGTTGAGCGCTGCCGTGGGCAGCGACGTTCCGCTCCTCGGGCAGATTCCCTTGGACATCCGTTTGCGGGAGGGCGGCGACGCCGGAAAACCCGTGGTCCTGGCAGCACCTGAAACGGCTGCCGCAAAAGCGATGGAAGGTATTGCTTCCGCCTTGGCCACGCGACCCCGCGGACTGTCCGGCATGTCCTTGGGAATCCAGCCGCGCTAGGCCGGCGTCCTTCACGCGGAGCCGGCATCCACAACGGCTTCAGCTGCTTCGAATCAGGTCGCTTCGGTATCGAACGGGGCAGCTTCGCCCTCGGCGAGCCGCTCAATGACCCGCACAGGCGCTTTGGTCTTGGTATCTACTGCAGTGGCAGCAGCTGCGGGAGCTCCAGCACTGACTGGTTTGGTGTCGTCATCCAGGAGCGCGTCCTTGATGATTCGACGGGGGGGATCGTACTGGCGGGGGGGATCATACTTCTTCCAGTCGACCTCATCGATGTCGATGCCGACTTCTTCTTTGATCTGCTCGCGGGCGCCGGAAGCCATCCGACGGACTTCCTTGACCAGGTTGGCGAGCTTTTGAGTGTATTCGGGCAAACGGCTGGGACCGATGACGAGTACGCCGATAATCAGAAGGAGTATGAACTCCGGGCCGTTGATTCCAAGCACGCTACGAAGATTACCTTGTCTGTGGTGCCGCTCATAAACCGGCGGGACGGAGTAGGGTCTGAAGGCCGCGAAGCAGCCTCTGGTACCAGGCTTCCGGATCTTCGTCGGCGGACATTAACACCATGGACTCCCCCGGCCCGGACGATTTCAGGGACGGCGTCGTCCGCGCTGTCCGCCGGGAGGTCGGAGGCATAGCTGATGACTGCGGCGGGCATGGTGTAGACAGCCTTCCACGGGGGGGTTCCCTGTGTGACAGAAAGCTGCGCAGACGTAGACCGTCCAGTGCCGGATCGGTCCGCCGGCAAATGCTCCTCCACGATGGTGGCGTAGTGACCGTTGCTTTCGAGCCTGATCTCCACAGCCGGATTCCCGTTATGCATGGTGGCCTGGGCGGACACGACGTGGAAGCCCATTCCGGATAGTTCGGGACACGCCCACCCGTCTCCACGCAGTGACTCCAGCTGGGCAGTGCTCAAGCTGACCTTGCTGCCGGCCTGAAACGCGGGTCCAACCATGGCTTCTGCGGGGTTACCCGTCCAAGCACCGGCAAGGGGGGGCCAACATCGCTGGCTCCCGCGAGGGCCTGTGGTCTTTCATCGCCGGCGATCACATAGGCGGACAGCGCCAAGCTCCTGCGCTCACCGCCAAGGTGCCGGCAGCAATGCCCGCAATGCCAAGGCGCGCAATCGACGGTTCGGATATTGCGGTGTTGAGTACATTGGTGCCGGTTCGTTGGCCAAGCGTTCCGTGTGCTGAATTAATCGCGCCGCAAGATCCTGGCTGGCTTCGGGCACGGCTGCCCCACGGAGGCGTTCAAGGTACTGCCGTTCCCGGCGGAGCGCGCTCCGGCAGTCCGGGCAGTCCTCCAGGTGTTCGGGGGGGCTGCGCGTATGGCGAAGCGCGGCCAATTTGCGCCGGGACAGGCTCCCGGACGAAGTGAACGTCGAGGCATCGACTACCTAAAGAATGCTGGCGATGCGGGGCATCTTCAGCCGCGGCTTGCGGGCCTCCGCCGGTCGGGGGGTCACGGTGGGCAAGCTTCTCGCGCAGCATGGTCCGGCCGCGGTGGATACGGGACCTGACGGTTCCGAGCTTCACACCGAGCGCCTCCGCCACTTCGTCATAGGAAAGGCCCTCAAGGTCGCACAGCACGACCGCGGCGCGGAAGTCCGGCGGGAGTTCTTCCAAGGCCCTTTGGACATCAAGGTCAAGGTTGTTGTGCTCGAAGCTCTGCTCCGGGCCTGGCTCGCGGCCGGGCAAGCGGGATTCGGCATCCTCGGCAAGCGCGTCGAAGCGGATCCGGCTCTTGCGCCGGGCCTGGTCCAGGAACAGGTTGGTGGTAATGCGGTGCAACCAGCCGTCCAGGGTTCCCGGCTTGAAGTTTTCCAGGGACCGGAAAACCCTGACGAAGACTTCCTGGGTGAGGTCTTCGGCGTCGAACTTGTTGCCGGTCAGGCGATAGGCGAGCCGATATACCTTGGCGGAGTGGTTCGAAACCACTTCCTCCCAGCTGGGCATGACCCAATCAGTAACGGCCTCAAGGCTTTCCGATGTTTGGACTGGCGCAGCATGCGATGCCGGCATCGTCCACTCCCCTCAAACTGTGGTTCACCGAGTCTTCGGCGCCGCCCACCTCATGGATGACCGGAGCATTATCATCCCAAGTTTGTCTGGGAATTTCCTGACTGGCAGAGGATTTTCCCGCGAGGCTGAAATCGGCCGTGGACACAGGTGCGGGGGAGGCTTCCCTGCGACGGGTTTACGGGGGGCGGACACAGTAGTCTTGGTACAAACACCCCCCCTACCCGCGGAAAGCGAACCCCCCTTCATGAGTGCCGACAAGTCAAGCAGCTGGTCCTACGCAGAAGATCTGCCGGCTGAGGATGACGTATTGTTGCGTGCCCGGGAGCGGTCATTCGAACTTGGTGTTACGCCCATCAGTCCCGGCGTGGGCGCCGTGCTGACCGTACTCGCTGCCGCTTCCAAAGCGCAGACAGTGGTGGAAGTCGGCTCAGGTGCCGGGGGGGTATCCGGGGGGGTTTGCCTGCTGCGTGGATTGAGTCCTCACGCGGTGCTGACCACTATCGATGTGGACGTCGAACACCTCAAGGCGGCCAGGGAAGCGTTCTTGGAATCGGGTAGCCCGGCCAACCGCACCCGTACCATCTCGGGCCGCGCAGCCGACGTGTTGCCGCGCCTGACCGACTCTGCCTACGACCTCGTCTTCATCGACGCCGACAAGCCCAACTTCCCCCCCAAGTATGTAGAGCAGGCAATCCGCCTCCTGAAGTCCGGCGGCACCCTGGTCATCAACGATGCGTTGGACAAAGACCGCGTCTCCAATCCCGCAGCCCGGGATGCCACCACGGTGGTTCTGCGTCAGATCGGCAAGGCCATTCGCGACGACGAGCGGCTGGCTTCGGCGATGCTGCCCACCGGCGATGGACTTCTGGTGGCCGTCAAGAAGTAGGGCGGTTCAACAAACCCGGGACCAGAACCGGTAGCAAGAGCTTAAACAAAAGCAGGGCCCCCCCGGCTCTGAAATGCTCGCCGGGCCCTGCTTTGTAACTCTAGTCAAAAATGCCTATTCAGTGACGCCTACGAGGCATTCCTTGAGGTTGGCCGCTTCCGCGGCATTGAGCTCGACAACGAGTCGTCCTCCGCCTTCGAGCGGCACACGCATGATCAAGCTGCGTCCCTCTTTGGTAACTTCCATAGGGCCGTCGCCGGTACGTGGTTTCATAGCCGCCATTAGGAAAATCCCCCTCCATTTGTCCCAAGTCACGCCAACCCGGCCGGCTGGTTCCGCGTCGCAATTGCAGCCGGCGGCACCGCTTGGGAGGCCGCCTTGGCCGGGCACTTTTCGGTGCTTTGTCCTTGCTCTTAGTCCATTATCCCGTAATTACCCGCCCGTAGCGAATCAAACGCCTATTTGTCCGGGCTTTGTACATACTCGCCTTGCCCTGCAAAGGTCCACGTCAGGGCGGGTAGTCTCCGCCCCCGGGGGGGAGCGGGGGGGCCCACGCCCACAGCCACACCACCCACACGATCTGGAGGAGGACGAACATCAGCACGACGGTTCCCCGGTACGCCTTGGACTTGGACAGCAACGCCACCCCCCAGCGCCAGCGGGAAAAGGGGGCAGCAGCATTCTGAATGTACTGGTCTGCGGATGCAGGAAAACCAGCAGGTATCCCATGTAGCAGGCGCACCAGAGCCTTAACTCGGTTCCGAGCGCCCGAACGGGCTTTGACACCATGACCAGCACGAAAAGTGCCGTGAAGACGAAGGGGGCCAGCACACCCAGCACGGGACCGAACAGCATCCTGCCCGTATCGAACCATGGCTTGAAAGGAACAAGATCGTGCCCCCGCCAGGCTGTTTCGGTACGCGTGTAGGCCGTTAGTTCACCGGTAGTGGCCCACGCAATCGCCGGCCACGCCAGAGCCCCCGGCTCCCGCTGCCAACACCAATGCCGCCAGCGATAACAGGCTGCGCACCGGCGTCGGCCCGTCGTCGTTGGAAGCTGAAGCCGGGGGGGCTGGAGCCGGCAGAGTCCTGGATGGCCCGAAGTGCTGCCATAAACGCCACAGCAACAGCAACCCCCACCATGGCTGCAAAAGGAACCCCCGGTGGGCCTGGAAAGGCACATCAGGAGCACTACGGGAATAGCTGCCAGGTACTGGCGCCGAACCACCAGCAGCAAGGAACCCGACAACAACAACAGATTCAGCGACTCGGCATAAGGGACCTGGAGAATAGGTGATACCGGGAAAGCAGAGACGAAGATGACGCCCCCCCACAGGGCGGCCCGCTTGCCTGCGAACTCGCGGAAGAGCATGTAGATCACCAAAGCAGCGCCCACACCCGCCAGCATCGCGATGATCGTGAGCGAAGGCAGGGTTCCTATTCCGGTGACCGCCGAGAGACCTTTTGCGAGGAAAGGAAAGAGCGCGTAGAACGCCCAGGCGTTTTGCTGCACCACGCCGTTCGCGTCCAGGGGGAAGGACCGAGGGGTATCCCTTGTCAGCAGCTTCCTGGTACCAGCGCCCATCCCAGATGGTGATGAAGTTCCAGTAGTCAGGAGCCGGCGGGAACCAGGGATTCGTTCCCTGGTGAATGGCGGCCGCCATGAAGATGCAGGCGCTGACCAGCCTGGCAGCCACAAAGACCAAGGAAACCTGTACCCACCACGGCCATCCGGCCATTCTGGCGCCCGCGGCTGACAGCCCCCAGGGGGGGAAGCCGCGCGGTAGGTCCTTGCTGCATCGGTGTCTTCGGGGCAGCAGTTCCCTTCGGCGCGGGGACCCGGGAACTCACTGCCCGGTCCGGCCGGTTTCGTCGTCCTGGAGGCGCGGCCGGACCAAGGCGCCAAGCCGTTCGATCTCGCGATCCTTTGCCTGCAGCTGGTCCCTCAGCTCATCCAAAACCTGGTCAACCTGATCCATGCGATACCCGCGAAGCCCCCCCAAGGCAAAGCGCAAGGAGTCGACGTCGGATGGCTTGGCATCCTCCGACAGCAGAACAGCGGGCAAGTTGGGGGACCGGTTGGTCAAGTCCCGAACCGATCGAGCGCCCCCCCCGTACGATCCCGGCGCCGAGGTACAGCGCCGCGCCGATGAGGACTATCGCGAGAAAAACCAGGAAAAAGCTCACAGGGTCCATCGTGCCAGAAACAGCCGCCTATTCCGGGCGCTGGTTTCCATTGGTGGTAGGGGGGGGTAGCGGTGCACCGTGCAGGACACGGTGCACCGCATCGGCGGGGGGGTCATCCACCAGCTGGATCAAGTCAAGGTCCTTCTCGGAAACCATGCCTTCTGCCACCAGGGTGTCCTTGATCCACTCGATCATGGGTCCCCCCCAGAACCGGATACCGAGCAGCACGATAGGGAACGACGTCACTTTGCGGGTTTGGACAAGCACCATGGCCTCGAACAACTCATCGAGGGTGCCAAGTCCTCCCGGAAGCACCACGAAGCCCTGCGCGTACTTAACGAACATGGTTTTGCGGGCGAAGAAGTACCGGAAGTTGATGCCCAGGTCCACCCACTGGTTGAGTCCCTGCTCGAAAGGCAGTTCGATGCCCAGGCCCACGGAGACTCCGTTGCCTTCCACGGCGCCCTTGTTGGCGGCTTCCATCGATCCGGGTCCGCCACCGGTGATCACGGCAACTCCGGCTTCAGCGAGCTTGCGTCCTACATCGACGGCCATCTCGTAGTACTCGGTTCCCGGTTTGGTTCGTGCCGATCCGAACACGCTGACGGCAGGCCCCCCCAGGTCAGCCAGGCTCCGAAGCCCTCCACGAATTCGCTTTGGATCCTCAGGACACGCCAAGGATCGGTGTGGATGAACTGCCCGGCACCGCTGGTATCCAACAAATGCTGGTCCGACATCCCCCCCGTATCCGCTTGTTTGCGACGGAGCTCGAGGGAGCCTTTGTGCTTGGCGGGAGCGATCTCCGAGGGGAGTGGCACATGGGTGCCCGTGACGCGACCGTTGGCATCCGGGTGGGGGAACTGGGTGCTGGCTGATGCTCATTGCCCAAGGCTAGCGCGTACGAAGGCCTGCTCCGTCGCTGCGACCCGCTTCTTGCATTGCAGTCTGGTATATCGCTGTGGGGCAGGTTTCTGTTCAGTCACGATCTTCAGGAAGTTGCCGTGACCGTGGTCATATTTGCTTCTTTGTTCGCTAGATTCGTCGTATGACTACTCAAGCGTCCGGCGATGCCCTCGTCTCCCTGAACGGCGTCAATAAGCACTACGGTCAATTGCATGTCCTCAAAGACATCAACCTCCAGGTTCAGAAGGGTGAAGTCGTGGTGGTTATCGGGCCTTCCGGTTCCGGTAAATCCACTCTCTGCCGTGCGATCAACCGTTTGGAAACGATCGACGACGGCGACATCGCCATCGACGGGAAGAAGCTTCCCGAAGAAGGCAAGGACCTCGCGCACTTGCGTGCCGACGTCGGCATGGTCTTCCAGTCCTTCAACCTGTTCGCCCACAAGACGATTCTTGAGAACGTCACGCTGGGCCCCATCAAGGTTAAGAAGGTGGCCAAGGGCACGGCTGACAAGGAAGCCATGGCCCTCCTTGAGCGTGTAGGCGTCGGGCACCAGGCCCCGAAGCTTCCCGCCCAGCTCTCCGGCGGCCAGCAGCAGCGTGTGGCCATTGCCCGCGCTCTCGCCATGAAGCCGAAGGTAATGCTGTTCGACGAGCCCACGTCCGCGTTGGACCCCCCCGAGATGATCAACGAAGTACTGGACGTCATGATCCAGCTGGCCAAGGAAGGCATGACCATGATCGTGGTCACCCACGAGATGGGCTTCGCCCGCAAGGCCGCTGACCGAGTGGTGTTCATGGCTGACGGTCAGATCGTGGAAGACGCAACTCCCGAGGAATTCTTCACCAACCCGAAGAGCACCCGCGCCAAGGACTTCTTGTCCAAGCTCTTGACCCACTAGCTCCTTACCGCCAGCACCCCCCCCGGCCGTAAGGCGGCCACCCAATGAAAGGAACATCATGAAGTCTCTTATTACCCGGAGGAAGTCACTCCTGGTGGCCGCATCGGCTGCGCTTGCTCTCTCCCTGAGCGCTTGCGGCGGCGGCAGCAGCACCACCACTCCCCCCCGTTGCCTCGGCGAGCTTCGAAGCCGGCACCACCATGGAGAAGCTGAACAAGGCCGGGACGATCAAGATCGGTACCAAGTTCGACCAGCCGTTGTTCGGCCAGAAGGGCCTGGACGGCAAGCCTGTCGGTTTCGACGTCGAAATGGGCAAGGCAATCGCCGCGAAGCTTGGCATCGCAGCTGACAAGATCGAGTGGGTAGAGACTGTCTCCCAGAACCGTGAGTCGTTCATCGAGCAGGGTCGCGTCGATCTCGTCATCGCCACGTACACCATCAACGATGCCCGTAAGGAAAAGGTCGCCTTCGCCGGACCGTACTACGAAGCCGGCCAGGCGCTGTTGGTGAACAAGGATGACACCTCCATCACCAAGCCGGAAGATGTCTCCGGCAAGAAGGTCTGCTCCGTCACGGGTTCCACCCCGGCCAAGACCATCGCCGAGAAGTACGGCGCTGAGGTAGTCCCTGCGGCCACCTACACCGCTTGCCTGGAGCCGCTCCGCAACAAGCAGGTTGTCGCCGTCACCACTGACAACGTCATCCTCGCCGGCTATGTGGACAAGGAACCGGACGCCTTCAAGCTCGCCTCGGATGAAACCTTCACCAAGGAGCCTTACGGCATCGGCCTGAAGAAGGACGACACCGTTTTCCGCAACTGGATCAACGACCAGCTTGAGGAATTCGCCAAGGGCGACACCTACAAGAAGGCTTGGGAAGCCACTGCAGGCAAGGTCATCAAGACCGCTCCTGAACTTCCTACGATCAACCGCTACTAGTCGGGACCCGTCAACTGCCGCCGCCCACCCGGACGGCGGCAGTTGACGAATCCAGGACCCTGTTCCCTGATTAGCTGCAGCCAAAGGAAGCCATGGACGCCGTCATAGCAAGCCTCCCCCCCGAGTATTGGGACGGATTTCTCCGAACCCTTTATCTCTCCATAATTTCAGGAATCATTGCCCTCCTTGTCGGCACACTCCTGGCAGCCATGAGGGTTTCCCCCCCGTGGCAGCACTTCGCGGTTTCAGCATGTTCTATGTTGAAGTGGCGCGTAACACCCCCCCTCACCATCATTTTCTTCTTCGCCGCCATTGTTCTGCCGCGGTTGGGCGTTAAGTTTGAACAATTCGAAGTCGCGGCCATCATCGCGTTGAGCAGTTACACAGCGGCCTTCATCGCCGAAGCCGTCCGTTCCGGCGTCAACAGCGTGCCTGTCGGCCAAGCAGAAGCTGCCCGCAGCGTCGGCATGACCTTCACCCAGGTGTTGGGCTTCATCGTCCTCCCCCCCAAGCCGTGCGCACCGTCATACCTCCGTTGATCAACATCCTGATTGCACTGGTCAAGAACTCCTCGGTGGCCGGCGCGTTCTTCGTCCTGGAGCTTTTCGGCTACGGCCGCCAGCTCTCCAACGACTACGGCAACCAAGTCCTCTGGATCCTCCTCGGGGGGGTGGCTTTCTTCTACCTCCTGATCACAGTTCCGCTGGGACTTCTGGCGCACTTTGTTGAACGAAAGGTGGCGATTGCCCGATGACATCGGTCCTGTACGACGTCCCCCGGGCCCAAGGCCCGCCTCTATTCGCTCCTGGCTCTGCCGCTGGAATCCTGATCATCCTCGGCATCCTCGCCATTGCTGTCGTAACGCTGGCTCAGCAGGGCATTTTCGACGCCGATCGTTGGGAGATTTTCTACG
The DNA here is from genome assembly GCA_001313365.1 of Paenarthrobacter nitroguajacolicus JCM 14115. The sequence goes on along the minus strand of BBFS01000075.1, from coordinate 6,437 downwards.
GTCCCATGGCTCCGGACGTCTGGAACCTGATCGGCCAAGGCATTCTCTCCACCTTGGCCGCAGCTGCCGTGGCAGCCGTGATCGCCTTCCCCCCCTGGGCATCGCGCTCTGCCTGCTGCGTATTTCCCTGATTCCCTGGATCCGGATTCCCACGCAGGTAGTGCTTGAGTTCCTCCGCGGCATGCCCGTGGTCCTCATGATGTTGTTTGTCCTGCTGGTTTTCGCCACGGGTCAGTTCCAAGCCGTGGTTGTTGGCCTGGTTCTCTACAACGCCGCCATCTTTGCTGAGATCCTGCGTGCAGGCATCCAGTCCCTCCCCCCCAAGGGACAACGCGAGGCTGGTCTGGCCATCGGCCTGCGCAGTTTCCAGTCACGGATGTCCATCGAGTTCCCGCAGGCCGTGCGACGGATGCTTCCGTCCTTGGTGGCCCAGTTGGTGGTTCTGCTCAAGGACACTCGCTCGGCTACATCGTGGGCTACGAGGAACTCCTGCGGAAGATCCAGATCATGGCCGACTTCCTGGGCCCGGACTTCCTGTTCCCGGCGTTCTTCGTGGGCGCTGCGATCTACATCCTGATCAACCTGACGGTGTCGCGGATTGCCATCATGATTGAGCGCCGCGGTTCCAAGAAGGCCGCCGGCGGCATGGCCTCGGCCATCAAGACGGTGGATCTCGAAGTCAACGTACCGGGTACCGATAAGAAGTAGCTCTGTAGCAAAGAAGAAGGTCCGCAGCCACGGTGACCAGTTCACCAGGCTGCGGACCTTCTTCATTTGCTGAGCGGGAAGCCCTGGGACTACGGCGTTAGCCACGTCCTGAGTGCCCGGAGGCACTCACGGACGGCGTCGGCGTCGACGTGTTCGTTGTCTTTGTGCGCCAGCAGAGGATCGCCGGGGGCCGAAGTTCACTGCCGGGATGCCCAGTTCACTGAAGCGCGCGACGTCGGTCCAGCCGTATTTGGGCTTGGGCTCGGCACCCACTGCGGCAACGAAGGACGCCGCGGCGGGATGGTTGAGTCCGGGGCGCGCGCCGGCAGCAGCGTCCGTACGGACGACGTCGAATCCGTCCAGCAAGTCCCTGACGACGGCCTCAGCCTGGTCCGGGGGGGACTTGTCCGGGGGGGCGAAGCGGTAGTTGATCTCCACCACGCAGCGGTCCGGGATGACGTTGCCCGCAGTTCCACCGTTGATCTTTACTGCGTTCAGGCTCTCGCGGTAGTCGAGCCCGTCCACGTTGATGGTCTGCGGCTCATAGTCGGCGAGCCGCGCCAGGATGGGTGCTGCGGCGTGGATCGCGTTGATGCCCATCCATGCGCGGGCTGAGTGCGCCGTTTCGCCGATGGTGGTTGCTTCGAAACGGCTGGTTCCGTTGCAGCCGCCTTCCACTGTGCCGTGCGTTGGCTCCAACAGAATTGCGAAGTCACCCTTGAGCAGGTCGCCGTGGTTGCGGACCAGTCTCCCGAGACCGCTCTTGACCGCTTCCACTTCCTCATTGTCATAAAAGACGAAGGTGACGTCTTTGTCCGGCTGCCTGCCGTCGTCGAACAGTGTTGCCGCGAGGGCCAGCTGCACCGCAACGCCGCCCTTCATGTCAGTAGTCCCGCGGCCATACAACACGCCTTCACCGGGAACGCCGGACTCCCACGTGGCCGGGACGGTGCCGAGCGAGCCCGCCACGGTGGGCAGGGGGGGCACGGTGTCCAGATGTCCGGCCAGGATGACTCGCTCCGAGCGGCCAAGTTCGGTGCGCGCGATGATGGCGTCTCCGTCCCGGATGACGGTGTAGGCAGGGATGGCGCGCAGGGCGGTCTCGACGGCGTCGGCCAGTTCGGTCTCATTGCCGGAAACGCTGTTGAAGTCGATGATCGCGGCCGTCAGCAGGGCAACGTCCTGGCGCAGGTCAAGGAGGGCGGGAGCAGGGTTCAGGGTCACCCGTCCAGCCTAATGCCCGCAAATGCGACTTCTATGGCATGAGACGGGTTTTAACCGACCTCTGCCTGCTGGATAGACTTGGCGCATGACTGAAACTGCTTCCTCTGCTGCGCCCGCAAACGCCTCCGACAACCACCGATCGGCCTACGGCTTCGGCCTCGCCACCATCGCCACCTCGGCTTCCGGGGGGGAAGCAACCGTGCTGGATGTCTGGTACCCGGCACCCTCGCTGGGCGTTGCCGCCGAGTCCCTGCGCGACGTCGAGAACGCCGATCCCGCACTCACTGCGCTGGCCGAGGAAGGCAAAGACGCCGACCGCGGCACCGAGCAGAAGGTTGTCTTCGCGCAGATCGACCTCGACGCCGCCCCCCCGGCAGACACCGCCGACGCTACCTGCGTCTGCACCTCCTCTCGCACCGCCTGGTCAAGCCGAACAGCATCAACCTGGACGGTGTCTTCGGCAAGCTGCCCAACGTTGTGTGGACCAACTTCGGCCCCCCCGCCGCGGTTGACGGCTTCGAACTGACCCGCGCGCGCCTGCGCAAGCGCGGCAACGTTGTGGTCTTCGGCGTGGACAAGTTCCCGCGGATGGTTGACTACGTCGTTCCCACCGGTGTGCGCATTGCCGACGCCGACCGCGTCCGTTTGGGTGCCCACCTCGCCGAAGGCACCACGGTCATGCACGAAGGCTTCGTGAACTTCAACGCAGGAACCCTGGGAACCTCCATGGTGGAGGGCCGGATCTCCGCTGGCGTTGTTGCCGGCGACGGCACGGACGTTGGAGGCGGAGCGTCCATCATGGGCACGCTCTCCGGCGGCGGCAAGGAAAAGATCGCCCTGGGCGAGCGGGTTCTGCTCGGCGCCAACTCCGGCGTGGGCATCAGCATCGGCGACGACTCCGTTGTGGAGGCCGGCCTGTACGTTACCGCCGGCACCCGCGTGCGCGTTCCGGGCCCCCAAGGACGAGAACGGCGAGGACACCAGCAAGATCATCAAGGCCGTGGAACTCTCCGGCGTCCCGAACCTCCTCTTCCGTCGCAACTCCACCACCGGCGGCGTTGAAGTCCTGCCGCGCAAGGGCCAGACGGTGGAGCTGAACGAGGCTCTCCACGCCAACTAGCAGGAGACACCCAATGCGCCGGTTCCGCCGCGCCATCGTTGCGGTGCTGGCTTTGGCCTCGTAGCAGGTGCCATTTACGCGATAGTTGCCGTGCTGCAGCGCTCCGAGACCCTGGTCACGGAGCGCTGCTTCGCCGTGGTCGGCTCTGAAAACCATGAGCTCGCCACGGACCAGACTGCCAACGCATCGCTCATCTCGGCGATCTCCGTCCGGCGTGGACTGCGCCCCGGGCGGCGAGTATCGCTCTTGCCACAGCCATGCAGGAATCCAGGCTGCGTAACATCAACTACGGCGACGACGCCGGACCGGACTCCCGCGGTTTGTTCCAGCAACGCCCCCTCGCAAGGCTGGGGGGGAACCGAGGAACAGGTGATGGACCCCATCTATGCAAGCAATGCTTTCTTTGACGGACTGGTCAAAGTGCCCGGCTACGAGGCCATGGAGATCACCCAAGCTGCCCAAGCGGTCCAGCGTTCCGCTTTCCCCCCGCGCGTACGCCCAGCATGAGGGAATGGCACGGGCTTTTGCTTCCGCCCTCACCGGGCATTCCACCTCGTCATTGAATTGCGAATTGCGTATGCCGGAGGCGGCGGTTGACCCTGCCGTCGTCGTCGATGAACTCACGACGGCGTTCGGCCCCCAGGCGGCCACCGTTCAGGGCCGCTCGGTTCAGCTGGAAATTGGCGGAACGCAGGCTTGGGCTGTGGCTCACTGGGCGGTGGCAAACGCAAAAACTTTGTCCATCACGCAAGTGGACCTTGCAGGCCAGACGTGGAACCGGGAGAAACGCGATGGATGGCAACCCTCCGCCGCTCCCACTGAGGCGGTCATCATCACTGTTTCAGCGCCGGCAACCTAAGTTTTTGTGCAGCCCATCAGGCCAGCATCTCCACCACGGGCTGGACGTAACTACGGAACACATCGGGCTCGGACAGCAGCCGATGGCTCATGATCATGGTGCTCGGTTCCAGGTACCAGGCCCGGGGGGTTCATTAAGGGGGGGCAGCTCAATAATCGTGAGTTCGAAGTCCCGGGAACTGCGACCGACCTCAAGGAGCCTGTCCTCCACCATTTCGTTCAGTACGTGTGTCACCCCCGTTGGCTTCACGCGCGGCCTCAAGATGGGCATACTCGTCGATCCTGTCGGTGGCCCATCCCAGCGCAGAGCCAAAATGTGCCTGCAGGACGCGCTGGAGTGCCGGTGAATTGCCAAAAGCTTTGAAGCTGGGCGGCGATAGCTCGGGAGCCGGATTGGGATAAGACTTCACCAGGCTCTCCCACCAGGCCTCCCACTCGGTCTTTAGCGCCGGGAGACCCCCCCACATCAGAGGTGAGGTGTTGGTGGTCTGCATGCCTGACTTTTGGAGCTGCGTGGGAGAGGATGGGTTTTCCAACACCATCCAATCCGGCTACGTCGCGCAAGTACAGGGCAATGAGCATAGGCCCGGACGTATCCATGGTGATGCGCCATCCCGGGCCGCCTGACTCGTGCATGCGAATTCCTCCCTTTGGCAGGTCCCCGACATGTTCCAGTCTATTCCCGATGACTCCGGACGGTAATGGCGTTGTCCGGCTCTTATAGGCTCGGCAGCCGCAACAACCCTCAGCGGCCAGCTGGCACTGCCCCCCCCAAGGAGCGCAGGTGGGCCGTGAGGACGTCGCTGCACATCTCCGCGGTCATCCACTCGGGCTGCAGCAGCGCATGCATGCACAGCCCGTCCATGGTGGCCAGGAGCCTCTCCGCTTCCGTCACAAGGGTTTGCTGCGCGTCAGCTTCACCCGGATTCAGGAGCATGATGAGGCGACCGACGATTGCGGCCACCGTGCGGTGGCTGCGCTCGGCTTCGTCGGCCAGGACGGGCTTGATCCGGGCAGCGTGCCGGAACGCCATCCACACGCAGGCATCTACTGCGAGTTCCTCGTCCAAGGGCAGGAACTGACCGAGGAGATTCAGCACCGCGTTGTGCTGCCCGGGGCTTTCAGGTGAGGCGTCCTGGACGGACACGAGTGCCGCCTCAAGACGCCTTGCAAGGCGATCGATGACGGCCGCGAAGGAGAAGACCAGAAGTTCATCACTGCTGGCGAAGTAGTGCCGCACCGAACCAACAGCCAGGCCTGCTTCGTCAGCTACTTCCCTGAGGGATGCCCGTTCCAAGCCATCGCTGGCAATAATCCGGAAGACGGCTTGGACAACTTCATGGCGCCGGGCTTCGGCATCAACAATTTTGGGCACCAGTAGTTTTTAGCACGAACGTGCTTCAACACCGCTCAACACAGAGCGGCGTGGCTCCGATTTCCGATAGCGTAGGAACCATGAAAATTCTTGTCACGGGTGGCACCGGCTACATCGGTTCCCACACCGTTTTGTCCCTTCAGGAAGCCGGCCACGACGTCGTTGTGCTCGACAACCTCGTGAACTCCAGCGAGGAATCCCTCCGCAGGGTTTCGGAGCTCACCGGCAAGACTGCCGCCTTCCACAAGGTGGACCTGGTGGATGAGCCGCCGTTGAGGCCGTCTTCGACCAGCACCAGATCGACGCAGTCATCCACTTCGCGGGGCTCAAAGCCGTAGGTGAGTCCGTCCAGGAACCCCCTCGCCTACTACTACAACAACATCGTGGGCACCCTGAACCTGCTCCGCGCCATGGACAAGCACAACGTGCGCTCCATCGTCTTCAGCTCCTCGGCCACGGTGTACGGCGAGCACAACCCGATTCCCTACATCGAGAAGATGGAAATCGGGGGCCAACAACCCTTACGGCCGCACCAAGGAACAGATCGAGGACATCCTCTCAGACCTGGGTAACGCGGATGACCGCTGGCATATCGCACTCCTGCGCTATTTCAACCCGGTTGGAGCGCACCCGTCCGGCCGCATCGGCGAGGACCCCCCAGGGCATCCCGAACAACCTCGTCCCCTTCATCGCACAGGTAGCCGTAGGACGCCGCGAGAAGCTCATGGTGTTCGGCGGCGACTACGACACCCCCCGATGGCACTGCGCAGCGCGACTACATCCACGTAGTCGATCTGGCCGATGGCCATGTAGCAGCCCTGAACTACATCGCCGAGCGTGCCGGTGTCCGTCGCTGGAACCTGGGCTCCGGCCGCGGTTCGTCCGTTCTGGAGGTCCTGCGTTCCTTCGAGAAGGCCGTGGGCCGGCCGATCCCGTACGAGATCACCGACCGCCGGGCCGGCGATCTCCCCGCCTTCTGGGCCGACGCTTCTTCCGCCCTCGCTGACCTTGGATGGTCCACCACGAAGACCGTGGACCAGATGTGCGAGGACCACTGGCGCTGGCAGAAGAACAACCCCTACGGTTACAACGCAGCTGAGCCTGCGCGACGAGCAACGCTTAGGCGAGCACTGCTTCGGCAACCAACGACGG
>BBFS01000074.1 GCA_001313365.1 Paenarthrobacter nitroguajacolicus JCM 14115 | reverse complement strand
GGCACCAGCACGTTCGCCGCCTGAGCACGTCCACCCGAGGTGCGCCCACCCGCAGTGCCGGGTTCGTCGTCGAGCCTCAGGGTCAGTGAAATGCGCTTGCGCTCAGGATCGGCCTCCAACACCTTAACCCGTACCACCTGGCCGGACTTCACGATCTCTCGTGGATCCGAGACGAACTTGTTGGACAGTGCCGAGACGTGGACCAGCCCGTCCTGGTGCACTCCGACGTCCACGAAGGCGCCGAACGCAGCCACGTTGGTGACAGTGCCTCCAGGATCATTCCGGGCTTGAGGTCTGAGATCTTCTCGATGCTTCAGAGAAGGAGGCCGCCTTGAACGCGGGACGGGGGGGTCGCGGCCGGGCTTCTCCAGCTCGGACATGATGTCCTTGACGGTCGGAAGGCCGAACGTGCCATCGACGAATGCCTGCGGATCCAACGCCGTGGCGGGACCGCCACCGGCCGCTACGAGGATCTTCCGAGCCACGGAATATGCTTCCGGGTGCACGCTGGAGGCATCCAATGGCTCCGCTCCCCCGGTGATCCGGAGGAAGCCCGCGCATTGCTCGAACGCTTGGCACCCAGCCGGGGGGGCACCTTCTTGAGGTCGCTGCGCTTGGCGAACGGCCCGTTCTCGTTCCGATAGGCCACGATGTTCTCGCTCAGCAGCGGCCCGACGCCGGCCACGCGGCTAAGCAGCGCGGGCGATGCTGTGTTCACGTCCACGCCCACGGCGTTCACGCAGTCTTCCACCACGGCATCCAGCGAGCGGTCGAGCTTGGCGGCGGTGACATCGTGCTGGTACTGCCCCCCCACGCCGATGGACTTGGGTTCGATCTTGACCAACTCGGCCAAGGGGTCCTGAAGCCGGCGGGCGATGGAAACAGCACCCCCCCGAAGCGAGACGTCCATGCCAGGGAGTTCGGAAGCCGCGAGGGCGGAGGCTGAGTACACCGAAGCCCCCGGCCTCGGACACCACCAGCTTCTGGATCCCCTTGGAGCCTGAAGCTTCGAGTGACTTGATGAGTTCCGTGGCCAATTTGTCCGTTTCGCGGGAAGCCGTTCCGTTGCCGATCGCCACCAACTCCACGTTGTACTGCTTCGCGAGCCGTCCGAGCGTGGCCAACGCCTCGTCCCACTTTTTCGCCGGTGCGTGCGGGTAGATGGTGTCCGTGGTGACAACTTTGCCGGTACCGTCCACGACAGCCACTTTCACGCCGGTCCGGAGTCCGGGATCGAGGCCAAGCGTTGCCCGGTTGCCGGCAGGTGCGGCAAGCAGGACATCGCGCAGGTTGGCGGCGAACACGCGAACAGCTTCATCTTCTGCGTCGGCGAACATGCGTCCCCCCCGGAGGTCCGTGGTCAGCCGGTCCAGGATGCGTCCCCCCCGCCAAGCCAGCTGCGCGGTTTGCGTCAACCAGGCATCCGCGGGCCGCCCGTTATCGGCGACCCAAGGCACTTGGCCACAGCGTTTTCATAGCGGCCGCGGGCGGCGGCCAGGGCGTCGTCGTCGGCTGGGTCTGCTTCGGCGAGATCCAGCTCAAGGACGCCGTCCTTCTCACCGCGCAACAGGGCAAGAACACGGTGCGATGGCATGCCGGAAGGCACCTGCGTGAATTCGAAGTAGTCCTTGAATTTCTGGCCTTCAGCTCCATGCCTTTCTTGACGCGCGACACCATGCGTCCCTGCTTCCAGAGGCGTTCACGGAGGTCCTCCGCGAGGTCTGCGTCCTGCCCGACGCGCTCCACCAGGATGGCGCGGGCTCCTGCGAGCGCTGTGGCGGCGTCGTCGATGGAGTGCTCGGCGTTCAAGTACTTTGCGGCTTCGGTGGCGGGGGGTCCAGGTGCGGGTTGGCGAGCAGGACATCGGCCAGCGGCTCCAGCCCGGCTTCGCGCGCGATCTGGGCCTTGGTGCGGCGCTTGGATTTGAACGGGAGGTAAATGTCCTCGAGGCGCGCCTTGGTATCGGCCCCGACGACGGCGGCTTCCAGTTCCGGGGTCAGCTTGCCTTGGGCGGCGATCGCTTCCAGGACGGACTTGCGTCGTTCTTCCAGCTCACGCAGATATCTGAGGCGTTCCTCAAGGTCGCGGAGCTGGGTGTCATCGAGCGTCCCGGTGACTTCCTTGCGGTAGCGGGCGATGAAGGGGACGGTGGATCCGGCGTCGAGCAGTTCCACCGCGGCTTTGACTTGCCAGGTCTTGACGCCGAGTTCTTCGGCAATCATGGCGTGGATGGCGGAGTCAGCTGACTGGTGTTGGAGATTTGAAGTCACCATGACAGTTTGCCTCACATGGCCGACAGTTTCCGAAGGCAGGTATCGCTAAGACCTATCCGGGCGGCCGTGTTAGTGCTGTAGTTGGACCATGCAGGAACTGCTCATCATTCTTCAGGACGGGTTTTCTTCCGATGACGTGACAGTGACCGTCAACGGCAAGGAAGCTGTGTCTGAGAGGGATGTGTCCACCAAGACGCTGTTGGGGGATGGCCGACGAATTGACAGTGGAGCTGCCGGCGAAGGGTGCCACCGTGGGCGTCGAGGTCAGCAGCCGAAGGCTTAGCGCCACGAAGAAGCTCGCGGGGGAAACCCAAGAGCTTGCTCGTCTCGATTGAAGACGGCGAACTCGTGTTGCGTGAGGGAACGGGCCGCGAGGCGTTCCTGTAAAGGGATGCCTCGCGGCGGCTGGGTTGGCTTATCAGTTGGCTTTGGAATCAGTGCGACATGCGCTCCTTGGCTGAAATGTGTTCCACCATCTCGCGAGGCGCTGTTCTGCATAGTGGTTGCGCGCGATATCGCCCTGGCTGATGATGCCTACCAGTTTGTGGTCGCTGATGACGGGCAAGCGGCGCACCTGATGTTCTTCCATCATGGTGACTGCCTCGTCAACGTTGGCATCGGCGTCCACCCAGAAGGGCTTGCCGGTGGCGAGTTCGCTGGCGCGTACTTCCCGGGCGTCCTTGCCTTCTGCCAAACACTTGACCACGATGTCGCGGTCGGTGATGAAGCCGGTGAGCTTGCCGTCGTGGCCGCAGATGGGAAGTGAACCGCAGTCCATGTCCCGCATCAGCCTGGCGGCTTCCTGAAGAGTTTTGTCCTCTTCGATGCACTGAGCATTGGTTGTCATGAATTCACGTACGACACTCATGGATCCTCCTTCATCGATTGGGGTCATCGACGCGGGGGGGCCTCTCGGCACCGACGCCGATGATGTCAGCCTACGCTCGGTGGCTAGCCGTGACTAGGCGAATTCTGCACCCTTTGCCGAGTTCACTTTCCGCTGCTACTCGGCGATATCCTCAGCCCACAATTCGGGGGGGTGTTCCTCCTGGAATGTGCGCATCATGTCCACACACCGGGGGGGTCGTCCAGCACCACGACTTCCACGCCGCGTGAACGCAGGAGGTCGAATTCACCGGGGGGGAACGTTTCGGCCTCACCTACCACCACTCGGGGGGGATTTTGAACTGGATGATGGTTCCCGTGCACATCGCGCATGGTGCCAAGGTGGTGTAGAGGGTGGTGTCGCGGTAGCTCTTCTGACGCCCGGCCGCCCTCAGCGCGGACATCTCGCCGTGCGCGATCGGGTCGCCGTGCTGGACGCGTTCGTTATGGCCGCTGGCAATGACTTCCCCCCCACCACGGGCCAACGCGGCTCCGATGGGGGATGCCGCCCTCGCTGAGGCTCTTTTGTGCGGCTTGGTAGGCGGCTTCGAATGCGGGGGTCCGGGGTCGGGGCTGTTTCAGTCATGCGAGCAGTCTAAAGTGGCTGCGCTCTATATTGTCAGGGCCGCTGATAGCTTGGCTGCAAGGGTTTATTCACGGCATGGAAAGGCAGGTGGGTCGCTTTGTTCTTTCTCGATCCTCAGATCGCGGGCGCCCCGCAGGACTTGGTGTTCTCGGCCAGCGACCTCGTTATCGCCGCCACCTGCGAGTACCAGTTGCTCCGGAAACTCGACGAAAAACTGGGCCGCACGCCTAAGCCGGACTTCGCAACTGACGCCATGTTGGAGCGCACAGCCAAGCTGGGCGACGTCCACGAGCACCGGGTCCTGGATGATTTCGTTGCTGAGTTCGGGCCATGGGATGCGGCCATAGGAAAAGGCGTTTACGACGTCGTCCCCCCGCCACAGCGATGGACCGCGCCACCCTTTCGGCCAAGCATGCGGAATCCATCGACGCCTGCGCTCCGGCGCGGACGTCGTCTTCCAGGCCGCCTTCTTCGATGGCCAATTCCATGGCCGCTCCGACTTCCTGGTGAAGCGCCCCCCCGCCGGGCAGTACGCCGTCTTCGACACCAAGCTCGCACGCCACGCCAAGGTCACAGCCCTCCTGCAGCTGGCAGCCTATGGCGATCAACTCATCCAGGCTGGGATCACACCGCATCCCACTGTCACCCTGGTGCTGGGCAACCGCGTCCACAGCGACCACCCCCCCCTTGCCCAGGTCCTTCCCGTCTTCAGGGAACGGCGGGAACGCTTCCTTGGCATGACCGAGGCGCACGTTTCGGAAAACGGGCCCGTGGAATGGGGGGGTGATTCCCGCTATTCCGCCTGTGGCCGGTGTGATTACTGCGCTGAGCAAGTACAACTTCATCGGGATCTCCTCATGGTGGCCGGCATGCGGATCAGTCGGCGCAAGAAGCTGATCGAGGCCGGCGTTACCACCATTGACGGACTGGCAGCCATGCCCGAGGCCGTCGACCCCCCCACGTTGCTGCGGCTCCGTGAGCAGGCGCGGCTGCAGACCGGAACAGGTACGCCTGATGGCACAGTCAAGTACACGGCCAAGTCCGGTGAAGCCAAAGCCATCAGTTACAACGTCCTGCCGGACCACACATTGGGCAGGCTACCCGCGCGATCCGGGCGACATCTTCTTCGACTTCGAAGGCGATCCCCTGTGGCAGGACCCCGTCACCGAAAAGTGGGGGATTGGAGTACCTGTTCGGGGGGGTCATTGAGAACCCTGTAGAACCCGGTACCGAGCCGGTGTTCAGGCCCTTCTGGGCGCACTCACGGGCTGAAGAAGGCAAGGCCTTTGTGGACTTCCTTGAGTACGTGGCCAAGCGGCGGGCACAATATCCGGGCATGCACATCTACCACTACGCTGCCTACGAAAAGACGGCCCTGCGCAACCTGTCTTTGACGCACGTGGTGGGCGAATCCGCCGTCGACGACCTCCTGCGCCAAGGCGTACTGGTGGACCTCTACGACACCGTCCGGCACAGCATCCGGATCTCAGAGAACTCTTACAGCATCAAAAAGCTCGAGCCTCTCTACATGGGCCAACACCTGCGCTCGGGTGACGTGACCGACGCCGGCGCCTCAGTTGTTGCCTACGCGGACTACTGCATGGCCAGGGATACCGGAAACCCTGAAGAAGCAGCAGTAATCCTCGAAGCATCCGGGACTACAACGAATACGACTGCCTTTCGACTCTGGAACTGCGCAACTGGTTGCTTGCCCGTGCTGCGGAACGTTCCATCTCGCCAGGGGGGGGTGCGGACGAAGCGCCCCCCCAGCAGATACCGAACCGGCTAAGACCGAACCGGATCAGTATGAGGCGGCTCCGGAAGAGAAAGCACTATTCGACTACCTCGCCGGGTTGCCCGAGGACCTGAGAGCCACTCCCGATTCCCGAGCTATCGGCATCGTCGCCGCAGCGTCGGTATCACCGTCGCGAGGATAAGCAGCACTGGTGGGGGGGACACTTCGACCGTTTGGAAAAACCAACCTCCCAGTGGCCTGACGAGCGCGACCTCTTCGTTGTCGACCACGCCGAACTGCTGCAGGACTGGGCAAAACCGACACCTCGGAGCAACCCTGCGCGGCTCGTGAAACTCTATGGCCGGTCCGGTGACGGCGCGGGGGGGCTGGAACCCGGTAAGAAATACTTCCGCATGTACGGCCCTCCTCTGCCTGACTCGCTCCAAGGGAAGGAATCCGCCGCGCTTGGCCGTGCAGGCTGGAACGGAACTTTGGTCACTGAGGTGGGAGACGACGAGGACTTCGAAACAGTCACCATCGCCGAAGGCTTCGCAAGGACTCCACGGAGTTCAGCCAACTGCCCATGGCGCTTACCCCGGATCCGCCCATTGCCACCAACGGGCAGCGGGCAGCACTCGCGGCTTTGGCCACAAAACTCAGCGCTGCCCTGCCGCAGTGGCCACGGGACTGTTCCCTGGATCTTGTGCGGAGGCAGCCGCCGAAGCTTCGTACACTGCCAGCTCTGCCAGCCGTCGCGGCCGGAGCGGACGGCTACGTTGACGCGATCACAACTGCGGTCGAGGACCTGGACAATTCCTATCTGGCCGTCCAGGGACCTCCGGGCAGCGGCAAAACGTACGTCGGATCGCACGTCATCGCCAGGCTCGTGGCTGCTGGCTGGAAAGTGGGCGTCGTGGCCCAGTCGCATGCCGTCGTGGAGAACATGCTCTGCGCTGCCGTGGAGAAGGCCGGTTTGGATCCCCCCCAGCGGGTGGCGAAGGAAGTCAAACACGACGAACCCGTGCCGTGGACACAGTGCGCCAAAGGCGACGTGGAAGAACTGTTGTCCAAGCCGGGCGGGGGCCTTGATTGGCGGAACAGCCTGGACCATGGTGGGCAGTTCGGTTCCGGCGGGCTCGCTGGATCTCCTGGTCATCGACGAAGCAGGACAGTTCTCATTGGCAAACACCATGGCCGTTAGCCGGGCTGCAAAACGGCTTCTGCTTTTAGGCGACCCTCAGCAGCTTCCGCAGGTCACCCAAGGGAAGCATCCGGAACCTGTTGATGAATCAGCACTCGGCTGGCTGCCAGACGGGTACAACACGTTGCCGCCTGAACTCGGCTACTTTTTGGCGCTGTCATGGCGCATGCATCCAGAGCTTTGCGGCGCAGTTTCCGAGCTTTCCTACGACAACCGACTTGAGGCAGCACCCGCGGCCAAGGAACGGCACCTGGACGGTGTTGCTCCGGGCATTTCCTGCGTCTACGTCCCGCATACCGGTAACTCAACGTCCTCACCCGAGGAAGCAGCGGAGGTAGTCCGGCAGGTCCAGGCCCACCTCGGCCTGACTTGGCTCGACCCTTCGGAATCGCCGGCGCCCCGTCCCCTCGAGGAAACCGACGTCCTGGTGGTCGCCGCATACAACGCCCAGGTCCAGCTGATCAAGCACCATCTCCGGGTCGCCGGACTAGGCAAGGTGCGGTGGGTACCGTTGACAAGTTCCAAGGTCAGCAAGCTCCGGTAGTGATCGTTTCCATGGCCGCGTCCGCTGCCGGAGAAGTCCCGCGGGGGGGCATGGAGTTCCTGCTGTCCCGGAACCGGATCAACGTGGCGGTGTCGCGCGGTCAGTGGCGTGCCGTCGTCGTGCGTTCACCCGAACTGACCAACTACCTGCCGACGCATCCCGAGGGTCTTGAGAATCTTGGTGGCTTCGTTGCCTCTGCCAGCGGGCAGTCGCCCCGGCGCGTCCCTGACCACCCGTCTCCCCCCCCACCCAACTGGGTAGCACTTCAGGCCGTTATGAGCCTCAAAACGGCTGAAGTGCTACCTAGTTGTACTGCCCGGGGGAGGGCAAGGGCTTCGTCCAGCACCCTGCCGAAGTTGGTGGCGTCGTGGGCAAAACGGCCGAGGAAGAGCCCGGACACCCCCCCGTTCAGCTGCGGCAGGAGCCCCCCCGGTTTAGCCGAACCCCCCCCGTAGATGATGGGCAGTCGGGCCAGGCCATGCTGGGCCAGTGAATCCCGCAGTGCGTCCACCACTTGGGAAACGTACTCAGCCGAAGCCGGGTCGGCAGCACCGATCGCCCATACAGGCTCGTAGGCAATGACCAGCCCGGAAGCAACGGACCAGTCGCCGGACACAGCTGCCTTGATCTGCCGGTAAACCGTGTCAGCTGCTGCCGCCGGGGGGGCCAGGGTTTCAGGCTCCCCCACGCACAGCAGTGGCGTCAGTCCGGCGTCGACGGCGGCACTCACCTTAAGCGCAATCATCGACTCATCCTCAGCGAAGTACCGGCGACGCTCTGCATGGCCGATCTCTACGAGACCGACACCGAGTTCCCCCAGCATCGACGGCGAAACCTCGCCCGTCCAAGGACCATCGGACCAGCCACAGTTTTGGCGCCCAGGACACATGGCGTGCCTTCAAGCAACCGCGCCGCCTCGGGCAGCACCGGAAACGACGGGATCACAAACGGGACCACCCGCCCGGCCACGAGGGCCGGACGGGGCGTCCACTTCAGCTACCAGCTGTTCCAGCCATTCCAGGCTCTGCGCGTAGCCCATGTACATCTTGGTGCTCACACCGATGAACAGTGCGTCAGTAGCAGGCAGCTTCACGGACGACTACTTCCCCAGCAGTTCGTCGGCTTTGTTGCTGAAGCGCTTGGTGCCGAACATCAGGACAGCCGCCACGAAGGGCAGCACACCCAGCGCGTAGACACCCATGGTGCCGGTGTCCGAGGCGGTGACCTGGTTGACCGTGGTGCGCAGGATCGGGGGGGCAACGAACCCACCCAGGTTTCCAAGGGAGTTGATCAGCCCGATGCCCGCAGCCGCAGCAGTTCCGGTGAGGAACGCCGTCGGGTATGACCAGCAGATGGGGGGGCCCGTCGACAGGAAGCTGCACACCGCTAGGGTGATGAAGATGATGCCGACGGCCGGCATCTGGTTCGCACCCGCCCATGCGGAGCCGAAGATGCAGAGGCCTGTGGAGATGAACAATGCGGTGCCCCCAACGGCGGCGGCGTTCCACAGTGTTGGCAGCTTTGCCGATGAAGTAGCAAGCGAAGATGCCGAAGAACCACGGGATCGCGGCCAGGAGTCCAACGGCGATACCCACCTTCTGACCGGTCAACTGCGCCACCTGCTGTGGCAGGTAGAACGTCACGCCGTAGACCGCGACCTGCAGGCAGAAGTAGATGACGGTGAAGTACCAGACCCGGCCGTTGCGCATGGATGCCAGGACGCCACGGGGGGGACCCGTTTCTTCCTTCACGGTGTCCTCCAATGCCATGACATCGGACAGTGCCCGTTTCTCTTCCTTGGTAAGGAACTTGGCGTCCTGGGGGGCTGTTGATAAGGAAGAAGTAGGCGGCGATACCGGCCACGACGCGAGCATGCCTTCTACGAAGAACATGACCTGCCAGCCAGCTACGCCCGGAACCTGGTCGCCGATGTTGATGAGCCACCCCCGACAGCGGTGCGCCCATCATCTGGGAGAACGGCTGGGCCAGGTAGAAGATGGCGAACATCTTCACGCGGACCTTGTTGGGGGAACCATGCGGCCAGGAACATGATGACGCCCGGGAAGAGGCCTGCCTCGGTGACGCCCAACAGGAACCGAAGAATGATGAAGACGTCTCACCCTGGACGAAAGCGAAGCACGCCGAAACGATGCCCCCAGGTAATGGCGATGCGGGCGAGCCACACCTTCGCTCCGAACTTGGTGAGCAGCAGGTTGCTGGGGGGGATCTCGAACAGGGCATAGCCGATGAAGAAGATACCGGCGCCCAGCGCGTAAGCACCTGCGGTAATACCCTTATCCACTTCCAGCGCGGCTTCGGCGAAGCAACGTTGGTGCGGTCCAGGAAGGCCACCACGTACAGGATGACGAGCATTGGCATGAGCCGCCGCGAGGCTTTGGAAATCGCCGACTTCAAGACCGGCGTATCCAGCAACTCCTTAGTGGAATTGGTGGCAACAGACATTGAAACTCCTCTTTGAGTGACAGGAAATGACTAGAGCAGCGCGATCAGCGCGGGAAGAAAATGAGCACCATGCCCACTGCGCAGGCGAGGACGCCCACGGCAAGGTAGATCTTGCGTTCTCGTGTCCAGGTCTTCACGGCACGGGCTAGTGCATGTACAGTCCGCCATCCACATTCAGCGTCTGGCCGGAGATGTATCCGGAGTCCTCGCTGATGAGGAAGGCGATGGCGGCGGCGATGTCCCGGGTGGAGCCCACACGGTTCACTACCAGGTCCTTGGTGAGCTCATCCTTGCGTTCCTGGCTCAGGGTTCCGCCCATGATGTCGGTGTCGATGGGGCCGGGAGAAATGGCGTTGACGGTGATGTCGTACTCGCCAAGTTCACGGGCGGTAGCGCGGGTCAAACCGATGACACCGGCTTTGGCCACAGAGTAAGGTGTTTTGGAGAACGTGCCGCCGCCGCGCTGGGCGGAGACGGATGAGATGTTCACGATGCGACTATCCGGTTCTTGACCATGCATTCGGCCACGCGGCGGGTGGCGTAGTGGACGCCGTTGAGGTTGATGTTCAGGACGCGGTCCCACTCAGCGGCTTCGAGCTCAAGGTAGCCAACCGGCGAGCTGACACCGGCAACGTTGGCCAGTGCGACGATCTGCGGCAGTTCGGCCTCAAGTTCGTCAATGGCCGTACGGACCTCGGCTTCACTTGCCACATTTGCGCCAACGCCGTGTGCCCGCACACCATACTCAGCGGCGATTTCCTTGGCTGCGATCTTGCAGGCGGCGTCATCAAGATCGATGATGCCGATGTTCCAGCCTTGGGCGGCCAGGTAGTTGACGGTAGCGCGGCCAATACCGCGTTCAGAGACGGCGCCGGTGACGATTGCGGTGCGTTCAGCGGGGGAAAGTCATGTGTTTTCTCCTAGGAAGAGTTAGTTGATGGGGGCCGGGCCGAGCTCTTCAATGAGCTTCTGCATGGCGACGTAGGCCTTGTTGCGGTAGGCGATGAGTTCCGGAGTGCGCTCGGCGGGCACGTTGAGGAAGCCTGCGCCGGTCTTGGTGCCGAGCTTTCCCGCTTCCACAAGGTCGGAGAGGATCTTCGGCGTCGCGAAGCGTTCCGGGAAACCGGTCTGCAGCGACTTGTAGCAGAAGTTGTAGACGTCCAAGCCGGCCATGTCCGCGATGGCGAACGGACCAAAGAAGGGCAAGCGGAAGCCGAACGTCGTACGCACCAGGGTGTCGACGTCGTCCGCCGTTGCGATTCCCTGCTCCACCAGCTGGGCTGCCTCGTGGAACAGCGCGTACTGCAGGCGGTTCAGCACGAAGCCCGTGACGTCCTTGACGACGGCGGTCTGCTTACCGGCCGCATGGACCAGCTCGCGCGATGCGGCCACCGTTGCGGCAGAAGTCTCAGCGTGGGGGGGATGATCTCGACACCGGGAATGAACGGGGGGGACGGGTTGGAGAAGTGCACACCCAGGAAGCGCTCGGGATGGGTCACGGCTTCAGCGAGGGAAGCGATGGAAATGGTGGACGTGTTGGAACCGATCACGGCATCGGGGCGGGCTGCGGCGCTGATCCGGGCCAAGGACTGGTGCTTGATTTCCAGTACCTCGGGAACGCACTCCTCGATGAAGTCGCGTCGGCTACAGCTTCCTCGATGTCCTTGCTGCCCACAGGTTCTGCTTGAGGATCTCTGTGGATCCCGCCGGGAAGAGTCCGTCGGCGATGAACTGGTCCGACTCCACCAGCAGGCGGTCGTAGTTCTTCTGCGCGATCTCGGCAGACACATCGGCAAGGGCAACGCGCGCGCACCGAGCGCCAGCACTTGGGCGATGCCGCCGCCCATGTAGCCGGAGCCGACGACGGCGATCTTCCGGGCTGCGTTGTTTGCGGTGGGTTCGGTTGCTTCAGGAGTGGTCATGTTCAGACTGCCTTCGTGTAATCGGGCTCGTACGAGCAGATGGCGTCCACCTTGGCGGCGGAGGATGAGGTTTGGTCGAAGCGGTGGTCGAGCCACTCCCCTACGAGCTTTTTGGCCAGCTCCAAGCCAATCACCCGCTGCCCGAGCGTCAGGACCTGGGCGTTGTTGCTCAGCACTGACCGTTCAACGGAGTAGCTGTCGTGGGCTGTGACGGCGCGGATGCCGGGGGGGACCTTGTTCGCCGCAATGGCCACTCCAAGTCCGGTGCCGCAGATCAAGAGTGCGCGGTCAGCTTCCCCGCCGGCCACCTTGCGGGCGGCATCGACGGCGACGTGCGGGTAGGCGGTGGAGTCATTGAATCCGACGCCGACATCCGCCACCGAGCCACGCGCGGGTCTGCTTCCAGCAAGGCAACGAGTGCTTGTTTGTACTCGACACCGGCCTCATCGTTGCCGACGACGATGCGCCAGCCTTGGGTGTTGCTCATGCTTGGGCTCCGTTTCCTGCTGCTGCCGCTGAAGACGCGGTGGCCAGTTGTGAATCGATGAAGTGGGAAATCCTGGCGGCAATCAAGCCAAAGGACACTGCGCCTGGATCAGGGTGGCCGACGCTCTTTTCCGCGAGGGGGGACGCGCCCGGCCCTTGAGCGGCCGGAGTTCAGCTGTCTTCGCGGCAGCGGACTCAGCTGCCGCAGCGGCAACTGCCAAGGCCCGGTCAACCGGAGTCCCGCCGTCGAGCTCCGTGAGGAAGGTGTCCCGGAAGGGCAGGAGCGCGTCCACCATGGTTTTGTCCCCCCCGGGATCGGCTTTGCCGAGCTCGGTAATGGCGCGGACGAAGTCCCTCACAGCCGCCGCCGCGTCCTCCGAGGTATACGTTTCACGGTTGCCCAGCGACAGCCCGGCAGCGATCACTGCGGAACCCCAGAGCGCCCCCCCGGACGTCCCGCCGGCCCGTTCGCTCCAGGCTTCCCCCCCGGCTGCGGTCAGAACGCGAGCAATCGAAGCACCTTCGGCGCCTTCGCTTGCGGCGGCTGCAGCATCGACGCCGCGCCGCATGCCGATACCGTGGTCACCGTCGCCGGCGATCGCATCCAGCTTGCCGAGGTCCTCTTCATGCTCGACAACGACGTCACGCACCTGGCGAGGATGGCCACTGCCTGCCGCCCGAGTGCAGCGGCTGCCGGGGGTGGGCTGCTCGACGTCGGCGGTTTCGGCGTCGTCGATTGCTGCCTCAGTGCGAGGGCGCGCGGCGACATGCTGCCCTTGCGAAACGCCGGAGTGTCGGCCGGTGCAGCCCAGTACTGCTCAAGTTCATCGTCCAACCACAGCAACGTCAGGGAGAGCCCGGACATGTCCAGGCTGGTCACCAGCTCACCGCACTCGGGCTCCACCACGGTGAGGCCCGCAGCCGTCAGAAGCTTCTCGACCTTGCCGAACAGGAGGAAGAGTTCGTCATACTTCACCGTGCCAAGCCGTTGACGATAGCCACAACCCGGTCCCCCCCGGCGTCCTCAGGTTTGTCCGCGAGCAGCTTGGTCACCAGCAGCTCCGCCAGCTCGGAGGCAGTGGGCATCGGGTGTTCCGAGATTCCGGGCTCGCCATGAATTCCGAGGCCCAGCGACATCTGCCCGGCAGGAACGTGGAACAGCGGATCCTTGGCGCCGGGGGGGAGCGTGCAGCCGTCGAAAGCCACGCCCAGCGACCGCGTCCGGTAGTTGGTCTTGATGGCCAACCGCTCGACGTCGTCAAGGTTCAGTCCCGCTTCTGCGGCGGCGCCGGCAATCTTGAAAACTGTCAGGTCGCCGGCGATTCCGCGGCGCTTCTCCAGTTGTTCGATTGGCGCGCTGGCAATGTCATCGGTAACGGTGACGGTTCGGGTTTCGATGCCTCGGCGTTGAGCCGGAGCTGTGCCTGGCCGAAGTGCAGGACGTCGCCGGCGTAGTTGCCGTAGCTGAGCAGGACTCCGCCGCCGGCGTTGGCCGCCTTGGCTACCCGGTACACCTGGCCGGCTGCCGGTGAGGCGAACATGTTGCCGCAGGCTGAGCCCGTCGCCAGTCCGGGGGGCCTACCAGTCCAGCGAAAGCCGGGTAGTGTCCCGAACCGCCGCCGACTACCAGGCCACCTGGCCGGAGGGAACCTCCGTGGAGCGGACTACACCGCCGTCCACCCGGGAAACATAGCCGCGGTTGGCGGCTACAAAGCCGTCCAGCGCTTCATCGGCAAAGTCTGCCGGGTTGTCGAAAATCTGTGTCATTTCCTAGACTCCCGCGAGCTGGGTTGCCGGTACCTGGCGTCCTTGGGCTACCTGGCTGGTGCCGAGTTCGTAGCTTCGGCCTTCGGCAGGACATGGCGGCGGAGGTAGTCCTGGTTGCTGGCCGTGACGCTCAAGCCATCGCCGCCGTAGTGCTCTGTGCAGAGGATGCCTTGGAAGCCGACGGAAAGCGCAAACTTGAAGGCCTCGCGGTAGTTGATGAGCCGCTTTCCATGGGGGGGGCCGGCATGGTGATGTAGCTGTCGCGGGCCACATCTTCGTCGCGGATGTAGCTCTTCATGTGCCAGTAGTTGGAGTACGGCAGGGTCTTCGCCACCATTTCGCGCCAGTCCTCGATAGGCCGGTGCAGGCGGATCAGGTTGCCGAGGTCCGGGTTCACGCCAACGTTGTCCAAGCCGATGTCCTGGACCAGCTGCACGGAGGAATCAGCGGTGCCGAGGTAGGTGTCCTCGTACATTTCCAAGGAGATGAGGATGCCGGCTTCTGCTGCGTGCTTTCCGAGCTCACGGATCCGGGAACTGCGTTGCCCCACGCTTCCTTGTCGCCCACGGGATCCTTGTAACCCTCGACGGTCCAGAACCACAGCTGCTTCTGCTGTTCGGGGGGGGTGATGGCCTGGTGGAGTCCGAAGGAGACTACTTCGCAGCCAAGCTCTGCAGCGGCGTCGATGGTGCGGTGGCTGTAGGCGAGGTTGTCGGCCCACTCCGTGGCGTGGATGACGCTGCGGCGAATGGCGGAGATGACGGGGGGGACGCCGATTCCCACTTCGTCGGCCGTCTGCTTGAACTCCACGAGGCGTTCCTTGCTGAGGTCGCCCGGGCGGACCCAGCTGTCCGTGAGGTCTGCGTTCGCGAACCCAGCCTCTTTCACTTCCTGGAGGACGGCCGCCCAGGCCGAAGCGTCGGCGTCGTTGACGTGCTGTCCTGCGGCATCGGTGCCGGGGGGGAACTGCAGGAGGCCGCGGTGATGGGCCAATTCTCGGCGGTGTAGGCATGATGATCACTCCTTCGTGGAATCCTGTTTCCTATAGGATTTACGAACCGAGTGAAGGTGTCAACCCTTTTGTGAAACTTCCTAGATCCTATATGTCATACATATGAGTGTGAAGGGGGGGGTCACGAAAGGGCTCGCGGGGGGGAGTGCTGCGGGGGGGGCGCACCCCTACCCGCCGATCGCACCCGTAACCACTGGTGCACTCGGCGCGAAAGGGTGCGACACCCACGCCAAACGGGTGCGCCGGGCGGAAATGGGCGCGTAGGACGAGTAGAGCGCTGCGGGCCTAGTCCTCCGGAGCGTCCGCCATCGCCCGGCCGCGTACTTTCTCGACGTGATCCACCATCATGGCCGCGGCCTTCTCCGGATCGCCGCTGGTCATGGCATCGAGCACTGCCTGGTGCTCGGCAATTGCTTGTTCGGCGTCAGTGATACCCACTCCCCCCCAAACAATCGGAAGCGCTGAATCTGGCCGCCCAAGGTGTTGTAGGCCGCCAGCAGGAATTGATTGTTGGCCTGTGCGGCGATGAGCTGATGGAAGCGTTCATCTGCCTCGAGATAACTGCGATACTCAGCGAAGGTCCCGCCCCGCGGAGCAGTCTTCAGGTCCTCCACGGCTTGCTTCAATGCGTCGAGGCCATCGGGCGTCATACGCGAACAGGCCAACCGCGCGTTCACCGGCTCAATGGACAAACGCGCTTCCATGAGCTCAGCGAAGTCCTCTCGCGTGAAGACCGGAGCCACCCGATAGCCTTCAGGGCAACACGCCGCACCATGCCTGTGTGCTCCAAACGGGCCAAGGCTCCCGTACAGGCGTCGGCGAAACGTCGAGTTCCCTCGCCATTCCGTCAATGCTGACTGCTGCTCCTGGCTCCAGCCGACCATCCATGAGCCACTCCAGGAGGGCCTCGTAAACATGGTCGGCCAGCACTTGCCGGCTGACAGGAAAGCCGGCGCGGGCAACGGTCGAGGAAGGATCAGCCATGCACAAATCCTATAGGAACGCACGACGTCGGCACTCAGGCGAGTGCGACGTCGGAGTTTTGTACAGCTTTAGTTCGCGTAGAACGGGTAGTCGGTGTAACCCTCGGCGCCGTCGGCGTAGAAGGTGGAAGCATCCGGCTCGTTGAGCGGCAGGCTTTCACGCCAGCGGCGGGCGAGATCCGGGTTGGCGATGGCAGGGCGACCAACCACCACGGCGTCGGCGAGGCCGTCTTCGATGATCGCGAATGCTTCATCGCGGGTAGTGATTTCGCTGAAGCCGGTGTTCACCAGGAACGTGCCGTTGAAACGCTCGCGGAGGTCCTGCACCAACTCGCTCTTGGGATCGTGGTGGAGAATGCTCAGGTAGGCCAGGTTCAGCGGAGCGATGGTTTCCACCAACACCTCGTAGGTCGCGCGGACATCAGCGGCGTCAGTTTCGGCGATTCCCTGCACGTTGTGCTCCGGGGGGGAAATCCGGATTCCTACGCGGTTGGCGCCGAGCGCCTCCACCACTGCGTTGACGGTCTCGATGACGAAGCGCGCACGGTTTTCCGGTGAACCGCCGTAGCTGTCCGCACGGACGTTGGAATTCGGGGGGGCCAGGAACTCGTGCAGGAGGTAACCGTTGGCGGAGTGGAGCTCTACGCCGTCGAAACCTGCCTCAATCGC
Source organism: Paenarthrobacter nitroguajacolicus JCM 14115 (assembly GCA_001313365.1). The sequence goes on along the minus strand of BBFS01000074.1, from coordinate 7,554 downwards.
GTTCTTGGAGGCGGTGACGATCTCCTGGATGACTCCCGGGAGTTCGTCGGTGCGGAGTTCACGCGGTACCGGGTAGGGCTGCTTGCCGTTGGGGGGGTGCGGACCTCGCCGTCAATCGCGACAGCGCTGGGGGGGCCAACGATCTCGTGTCCGCCGGTGATGTCTGCGTGCGAGACCCGGCCACCGTGCATGATCTGCGCGAAGATGCGGCCGCCCTCAGCGTGAACAGCGTCGGTGGCCTTCTTCCAGCCAGCGATTTGCTCCTCTGTTACGAGGCCCGGCTGTCCCGGGTACGACTGGCCTGCAGGCGTCGGTACGTTCCTTCGCTGACGATCAGGCCGAGGGAGGCCCGCTGGCGGTAATGTTCGGCGATCAATGAACCTGGCACGCCGTTCTGACCCGCGCGGAGCCGGGTCAAAGGGGCCATCACCAGTCGGTTGGAAAGTTCAAGTTCGCCGAGGGCCAGTGGGGAAAACAGCATGCGCGGTTCCTTTCAGAATGAAACAGGTTCATCCTGCCAACTGCACGGCGTCTGCAACTATTCCTGATGAGCCGGACATCACACTGGATGCTACTCGCGGGCCTCCTCCAGCGTCCCGTATCACTCCGGCTTGATGTGCTTGAGGGCGTCCTCGAAGCACTCGCAAAGCGCCAGCACCGCCACGAGGTGTGCTTCCTCGGCATGTGGCGGGTCGGTGTCGATGCAAATGGCTTCATTCACCGACTGGGCCAGGTCCTTGGACTCCTTGCCAGTCAGCGCCCACACACGCGCACCCCCCCGCGACTTAGCGGCGGCGGCAGCTTCCCGGAGTTCGTCGGTGATACCTTTCGCGGCGAGCAAGACCACGATGTCACCCCCCGGCGAACCTGTTTGGAAACCTGGTCGCCCATGCTTCCGGAAGAGCCGTTGGAACCGGCCGCGCCCTTGGTGATGGAGATGGCTTTGAACCCGGACCCGCTCACAGGATCGTGGGCGTTCAATTCTGAAGTGAACCTCTGCGCTTCGTGTGAGGATCCGTCGCTTCCTGCCGCGAAAACACTCCCACCACGCAACCTGACACGGGCCAGCTCTTCGCCCCACTCGGCAAGCCTCGAGGATTCGCGGCGCAGGGCTGCCACAGCCGGCCCGATTTCACCCAAGTGCCCCAATACCACGTCAACTGCATGCCTGTGGGCATTCGTCTCAGTGGCCCGCATCGCCTGACCTGTTCGCCTCACCACGATACTCACTTCCTGCCTCCGCTTCTCCGTTGAAACTATAGGTTCCTGTCACCATCGCGTGTTGAGCCCTCGCGCCCGCTGCGGTCCCGGGTGAGACGCTCTCCTTCGGCGACATGGGAGCGATCGCGGTCCGCGTCCTGCGAGCGGTCTACTTCGCGTGAGCGATCTGCGTCCGCCGGACGATCGCGGTCCATGTCCCCACCTCTGCTCCTGTCGGCAGCATTTGACCGGTCCGGATTCGCATTCGGGTCAAGTTTGTCGGCATGGCGAAGGTGTTCCTCGACGCGTCCGTGGGCTTCGTTGGCTTTCTCGGCGTGGCGTTCCGCGTCCTTACGGAGTCGATTCGCCTCCACTTCGGCCTGCAGCGCGGCGGCCTCGGCCTGTGCTGACTCGGCTTTCGCCTGGTGTGCACCGATGGCTTCTTCAGCCGCCTTCTCACGCAGCTCCTCGGCACGGTGGCGGTTGACCTCGGCCTTTTTGCGGCGCCCAACAACAACAGCCACAATCACAGCGGCTATGACGATGACGGCCAGCACGATAATAAGTACCAGTTGTCCTGTATCCATGTGGATTACCTCCCTGGTGAGCGGCTTCTGTGGGCGCCGCTCGTGGCCCACGCTGTGGTTGGTACCTCAGGTGTACCCCAATAGGGCCACCTCGAAACGATTCCGGACTCTCAGGCGGGCAGCTCCATCCTGAAGCCACACCGGCATTGAATAACGCGGGTCTTCAGATAGACATCCAGCAGGCCATCATCCACGTCCTCGGTTGTCATGGGGGGGCGTATACGCTCCGCGCCGACGATTGGGCGAAGGCCATGGGCTCGCCGCAGTGAAAGTACATTCCGCCGAATTGGAGCAAGCCGGACACGCTTCCGTTGCGATTGAGAACCGTGGCAACGTCACGGAACGCAGCCCTGTGGGCATATGAAGCCTCGCAGGCCAGGCAAGTGTACGAAACCCAGACCATCAATTCACCCGCGTGCGGCTCGATTGATTCGATGGTTTCCAAGTTCAGGCGATCGCTGGACCGGCACTTGGTGCAACTGAGCGCTTCCGCCTGTAGAGGCGCCGCGTCTCCGGGAACCAGCGGATTCTTCATGATGGACAATGCGATCACTCCTCGGTCAGCTCTGCCCGAAAACTCTCCCTCCAACAATCTTAACACTAATGATCAGGCTACTTACTAAGGTGGGGGCGCAGGTGACCTCCGCACGCTACTGGCGCGACGCCGTCGAACGTGACAGAAGGTGAGCCGCAGGCGTTAACTCCCCCCCGTAGCTTCCGGATGCTCCCTGGCTCGCTTCTCTTCCGGCGTCTCAGCACTTTCGTCCGGGATGAAGGTTGGGTCCAGCCCGGTGGTGAAGTCACCCGTGCCCGCGGCATCGTTGTCATTCTCGACGGCGGCAGGCACCTCGGGTTCCGAGGCTCTGTAGGGCGTCTGTTCAGCTTCGCTCGGTTCTTCGCTCATAGCCTCAATCTAAGCCTGCCCCTTGGCGGTGTCGAGGCTGGCAGCCTTGTGCACCTCTAGCATCTCTGCTTCGCTGGGAGGGTCTCCAGCAGCGAGGGACCCACCCAGCCGAAACGCAGGGAGAATCAATCGTGAAAGCAGTGACATGGCAAGGCCGGCGCTCCGTCAGCGTCGAAGACGTACCCGATCCCGCCATCCAGGAACCCACGGACGCGATCGTCCGGATCACGTCCACGGCCATTTGCGGCTCAGACCTTCACCTTTACGAAGTGCTGGGCCCGTACATGCACAAGGGCGATGTCATCGGGCACGAGCCATGGGAATCGTGGAAGAAGTAGGCTCCGGAGTCCACCGGCTCAAAAAGGGCGACCGCGTGGTGGTGCCGTTCAACATCTCCTGCGGTCATTGCTACATGTGCAACCAAGGCCTTCAATCGCAATGCGAAACCACACAAGTGACAGCAAAGGGATCAGGGGGGGCGGCACTTTTCGGCTATTCGGAACTGTACGGCTCCGTCCCCGGTGGGCAAGCACAATACCTGCGCGTTCCCTTCGCGGATTACGGACCCGTCAAAGTCGACTCGGACGCACCGGACGAGCGCTACTTGTTTCTCTCAGACATCCTGCCCACAGCATGGCAGGCAGTGGAGTACGCGAATGTGCCGGCCGGTGGCACGCTTGCCGTGCTCGGACTGGGCCCGGTGGGCCAGTTCGTCGCAAGGATCGGGGGCCCACAAGGCTTCCGGGTGATCGGCGTGGATCCCGTTCCCGAACGTCGAGCAATGGCGGAGACCCATGGAATAGAGACCATGGACTACAGCTCCCACGTGGCCGACGAGATCCGCGAGCAGACACTCGGCCGCGGCCCCCGACTCCGTGGTGGACGCTGTGGGCATGGAAGCTCACGGATCCCCCCGTGGCATCCTTCCTTCACCGGGCCGTCTCGTTGTTGCCGGACAAACCTGCACAGGTGGCCATGGAAACCATGAGCGTTGACCGGCTTGCGGCGCTCCACACAGCGGTGGACCTGGTGCGACGCGGTGGGACGGTGTCCTTAAGCGGCGTCTACGGCGGCCAAGCCGATCCCATGCCGCTCATGACCATGTTCGACAAGCAAATCCAGCTCCGCATGGGTCAATGCAATGTGCGCAGCTGGACCGACGATCTGCTCCCCCCCTTGGTAGAGGACGACGCCGATCCGCTGGGGGTCATGCATCTGGTCACCCACACGGGAGGACTGGATGACGCCCCCCCTGCCCTGTACGAGAAGTTCCAGAAGAAGCAGGACGGCTGCATCAAAGTAGTGCTCAAGCCCTGACGCCCCCCCCGGGATGATGTAGACGGCTCCCTTGCTGGTTGGGCCGTTCAGGAAGTACCCAGAATCGCTCGTTAGCGTAGCAATCGTCAGTGTTGGATTACATCGAAGGAGGGCCCATGGGACTCGGAGACAAGATCAGCAACAAGGCACAGGAAGTCACCGGCAAGGCGAAGGAAGCTTGGGTGACGCCACCAATAACGAGAAACTGCAGGCCGAAGGTGTCGCTGACCAGGCGGCTGCCAAGACCAAGCAGGCGGGCGAGAACGTGAAGGACACCGCGAAGGACGCCTTCGACAAGTAAGCCCGCAGCAAGAAACACACATAGAACGAAACACGCAGCAGAACGCCCCCGGCCACCCAAAGGAAGCCGGGGCGTTCTGCGTGCACCCAGCTAGGTCGCAGTTAATCCCGTTCTCAGCTCTCATAACGGCATTAACTGCGACCTACTTGGGTCAGGCGGGCTACTTTTGCGCCGGCAGCACCAGCTCGCCCGACTTATCCGTGGACAAGGCGAGGGACGAGATGTACCGGGGGTTCGCCGTCGGGCCCGTCCTGGGCTGAGCGGAGCATGTCCGGGCGTTCGAACTCAAGCCCGGTGACATGGCAAAGCAGCTTGGCGTCGCTGGGGTTTCCGTCGGCATCGAACATCGGGAGGTCGATTCCGTCGTCGGTCCTGCGAAGGTAGTAGCGGCCCTTGGTCAGCAAAGCCAGCACCGGCGGCAGCACCAAGCCAGGCCAACCGCGAAGATGGGCGAGAACGGCTGGACAGCTGCACCGAACGCCCCAAAGAACACTGCGATGGACACCGCCGCGGAGACAAGCATGGACACAAAACCCACTGGATTCACTGCGTAGAGCATCCCGCGGCGGAACTCCGGAACCTTGGGCGAGATCTTCAGCAGGTACTTGTTGATGGCGATATCGGAGGCCACCGTGACAACCCATGCCATGGCGCAGTTGGCGTAGAAACCCAGGATCGTGTTGAGGAACTCGAACATATTCGACTCCATCAGGATCAGCGCGATGACCAGGTTGACCACTACGAACACCATGCGGCCCGGGTAGGTCTTGGTGATGCGCGTGAAGGAGTTGGTCCACGCCAACGAGCCCGAGTAGGCGTTGGTGACGTTGATCTTGATCTGCGAAATGACCACCAGCACCACGGCCAGGGTCATGGCGAGCCACGCCGGCATCATTTCTTCGTAAACACCAAGGAACTGGTGGACAGGCTCATTCGCGGAAGCGGCTGCCGCGGGGGGGTCAAGCTTGGCGATGAGGTAGATCGCGATGAACAATCCAATGATCTGCTTGATGGCGCCGAAGATGACCCAACGGGCCGGCAAGGATCACCGCGCGCCACCAGGCGCCCTTGTTTTCGGCCGTCTTGGGCGGCATGAAGCGAAGGTAGTCGATTTGCTCAGCGATTTGCGCCATCAGGGATAGGCAGACACCAGCGGCCAGCATCACCGAAGCCAGGTTGGGGGCCGCCTTCGCCGGAAGCGCCGGTGAACGCGAAGAAGGCATCAATGCTTTCGGGGTGGGACAGGAGCAGGTAGCCCACCGGAACCACCATGAGCAGCAGCCACAGGGGCGTAGTCCACACCTGCAAGGTAGCCAAGGTCTTCATGCCGTAAATCACGAGCGGAATGATGATGATGGTGGACACCGCATAGCCGATCCATTGCGGGATGCCCAGACCCAGCTGAAGGCCTTGGGCCATGATGGAGCCTTCAAGGGCGAAGAAGATGAATGTGAAGGTGGCGAAGATGATGTTGGTGACCACCGAGCCGTAATAACCAAAGCCTGAGCCGCGGGTGATCAGGTCCAGATCGATGTTGTACCGTGCGGCATAGTAGGCCAGCGGGAAACCCGTAGCGAAGATGATGACCGCGGCCACGATGATGCCAAAGATCGCGTTCACGGTTCCGTAGCAATGCCGATATTCGCGCCGATCGAGAAGTCGGCCAAGTACGCAATGCCACCCAGCGCACTCGTTGCCACAACCCCCCCGGCGCTCCACTTCCGGTAGGAACGCGGGGCGAACCGGAGCGTGTAGTCCTCCAGGCTCTCCTTCGCGGCACTCATCGCATCGGCGTTGCCTGCCGTCGGGACACCTGAAGTACCGGTTCCGACGGCGGTTCCGGCCGCCGTCGTCGGCTCCAATGTTGCGGTACTCGTCTTATCGTCGCTCATGCGTGGTCGCTTTCGTCGGGGGGGACTTTGCCTCGCCCCCCCCGACGCTAGTCACGCAGCGCGTCAATTCAGTCACGTCCATGTTTCACAGCTGTAACTTCTGCATCAGCCGCCCCGCGCACCCACCACCAAAATCAAGCACCAGGTTTGTACGCACTCCACAAAATCGCCATCAACCAGCGCGGATACCGTCAAGGACATGACCACCCAAGCAACAGAAGAAGCCCATGAAACCGGCACCTACGCCATCCTGGACACCGCCCGCGAGCAGGTCCTCGAACGCGGCGAAGGCCTGAACGAGTCTCAACTCAAAGAAATCCTCGAGCTGCCGGACGAGGCCATCCCCCCCGCGGCCCTGCAACTCGCCCATGAGGTTCGCCTCAAGCACTGCGGCGAGGACGTGGAAGTTGAAGGGATCATCTCCATCAAAACCGGCGGCTGCCCCCCCGAGGACTGCCATTTCTGTAGCCAATCCGGCTTGTTCGACTCCCCCCCCGTCCGCGGTGTGTGGCTGGATATCCCGGAGTTGGTCAAGGCCGCGAAGGAAACCGCGGCAACGGGTGCCACCGAGTTCTGCATCGTCGCCGCAGTCCGTGGCCCCCGACATCAAGCTCATGAACCAGATCAAGTTCGCGATCGACCGCATCAAGGAGGAAGTGGACATCAACATCGCCTGCTCCCTGGGCATGCTCACGCAACGCCAAGTGGACCAGTTGGCCGAGTGGGGGGGTGTCCACCGCTACAACCACAACCTTGAAACGGCCCGCAGCTTCTTCCCTGAAGTCGTGACCACGCACAGCTACGAGGAACGCCTGGAAACCTGCGCCATGGTGAAGGCTGCCGGGATGGAACTGTGTTGCGGTGCGCTGATCGGAATGGGCGAATCTGTGGCGCAGCGGCTGAACTTGCAGCCCAACTCGCTGCCCTCGAACCCCACGAAGTCCCCCTTAACTTCCTCAACCCCCCGCCCCGGCACACCGCTGGAGAACCAAGGCATCATGGACGGCAAAGACGCCCTCCGTGCCATCGCCGCTTTCCGGCTCGCCATGCCGCGCACGGTACTGCGTTATGCCGGCGGGCGTGAACTGACCCTCGGCGACCTCGGCACCCGGGAGGGCCTGCTCGGTGGCATCAACGCCGTCATTGTGGGCAACTACCTCACTACTCTGGGCCGGCCGGCAAACGCTGACCTCAACCTCCTGGTGGAGCTCAACATGCCCATCAAGGAATTCCAGAAGTCGCTGTGACCACCGCAGTCTCCCAGCAGTTTTGCGGCACTGCGGCGGTGACGGCAACGGCGGCGATGACGGCCCGACGTCGGACGCCACCGCAGCTGCCGGCAGCGCCTGGCGA
>BBFS01000073.1 GCA_001313365.1 Paenarthrobacter nitroguajacolicus JCM 14115 | reverse complement strand
GCGCGGCTCCCGGTCAGTGTCAGCCCGGCGAACGTCGGCGTGAACGCGTAGCGCTCGGTCAGCAGGTACGGCAGGTACACCTCGGCCCCGAAGAACGCCGCAGATGCCAGCCCGCGGACCAGGATCACACTGGGCAGACCGCGTCGCGCGGTGAGGGTTCCCCGCGGAACCAGCGGCTTCACCGCGATAATGGCAATGACCAGCGCGACGACGGCAATCACCCCACCGAAGCCGGGCACCTCCGCGGACAGGTTCAGTCCGAGGACAGCGACGGCGGCGAGCGCCGCCCACCCCACACGACCGAAGGCCCAGGGAACGGGCTCGGAGGCGGGTTCGGAATTCATCCCCCGCACGGCCGGCACCACCATCAGCAAAGCTGGAACTACCAGGCCCACCACCCCTAGGAACACCCAGTGCCAACTGCTCAGTTGGGCCACCACACCGGCCGCGAATGGACCCACCAGGGAAGGAACCACCCAGGACGCGGCGAAGGCGGCGAAGATCTTCGGGTGGAGCACCGGCGGGTACACGCGGGCAACCAACACGTAGAGGGCCACGGTCATCGCGCCGCCACCAAGTCCTTGTACCAGGCGCCCCCCCAGCACCAGCATCTCCATGGTTCCGGCCGTACCGGCGATCAGCAGGCCAGCCACGAACAACGCCACGGAGGAGTACAACGGCGCCGCCGGACCACGACGGTCCGACCAGTTTCCTGCCGCCACCATGCCCATCACGCCTGTAGCCAGTGGGCCTGCGAAAGCAGCGCGTAGAGGCTGGCTCCGTCCAGGTCGCGGCTGACGAGCGGCATGATGGTGGTCACTGCGAGGGACTCGAACGCGCTCAGGAACACAAGTGCGCACGCCCCCTACGGTGGCAAGCAGGTATGGGCGGCGCAGTATCCCGGCCATTGAGGTGTCAGAGGTCATGGACGTCAGCTAGAACCTCAACTAATGTTGAGGTCAATCCACCACCCCAGTCACGGAAGAACGCCATGCCGCCAGTCGAAACGCACCGGCCACTCACCATTGGTGAGCTGTCCGAACGGAGTGGAGTGTCGGCGTCGGCCCTTCATTCTACGAACGGAACGGGCTCATCGAGGCGGAGCGAACGGCCGGCAACCAGCGGCGTTACCGGCGGGACACACTGCGGCGGGTCGCGTTTATCAAGACCTCCCAACGGGTGGGCCTGCCCCTGAAAGACATCCGTGAGGCGTTGGAATCCCTTCCGGATGGCCGCACGCCCACCAAGCGCGATTGGTCCAGGTTGTCGTTGCGTTGGCGCAAGGAACTGGACGAACGGATCGCTGCCTTGCAGCATCTGCGCAACGACCTCGACGGGTGCATCGGGTGCGGCTGCCTCAGCCTGAAATCCTGTACATTGCAGAACCTTCGGACGAACTCGGAGCCTCGGGCGCCGGCGCACAACGCTGGACTTTGCCGGAATAGCAACAGCCATTGCCTTTCAACGCGGCGTCGCGGCACGCTTGGGTAATGACTGAACACACGCACGACGCCGCCACTCACCAACACGGTCAACACACCCACGAAGGGGCTCAGCAGAGCGGACTGAACCTCCACGAGGACGCCGACAATGCCGTGGACATGTGGGACGGCATGTACCGGGAGCGCCCCAAGGTGTGGAGCGGAAACCCGAATCCGCAGCTGGTGGCGGAAGTTGCAGGCATCAAACCCGGAAGAGCCCTCGACCTCGGCTGCGGTGAGGGCGCTGACGCTATCTGGCTCGCGGCGCAAGGCTGGACGGTTACCGCAATGGACGTGTCCGCCGTCGCTCTTGAACGTGCAGCCGCGCATGCAGCAGAAAGCGACGTCAGCGAGCGGATCACGTGGCAGCAACAGGACCTCACGGAATGGGAGCCTGAGCCCGTCTTCGATCTGGTTTCGGCCCAGTTCCTGCACTCTCCCCTCCTGCCGTGGCGGGATTCGGTGGCATCAGCCGCGGCAGCCGTCGCACCCGGCGGCACGTTGCTGGTGGTGGGCCATCACCCGCATGGACTCCCGTCGTGGAGCCATCATCATGAGTCCGGAATGTTCTTCACGCCGGAGCAACTGGCAGGTGCCTGAGGCTGGACCGCGAGCCGTGGTTCGTCAACGTCCTGACAGACCGGGCGCGTAGTGTCACGGGACCCGACGGCGAGTCCGGCACCACCCTGGACACGGTCCTGAGGCAACCAAGCACGCCTAGAAACCTGCACGCCCTAAATACCGGCTGGCAGCAGCTCTCCGTAGGGCGGCACCACTGTTCCTGTGGCGGTGGAGTCCGGATTGAGCATCCATCCACGCGTTTGGCCGTGTTCAGCATGACCACACTCTCCACCAGTTGGACGCCCGGGATCCGCTGCTGGATGGTGAGCTCCATTTCCATGACGTCAGCCAGCGAGCGCAACCACATGATCATGGTGAAGTTGGTGCGGCCTGTGGTGGACGCGGAGAAGCGGATGTTCCTGATGGCCCGCAACTCTGTGGCTGCGGCTTCGTGCTCACCTGCGGGAACGTTTGCGAACCACTGGACCGTGATGGGGGAAGCCGGAGAATTGTTGGGCGATTTCGCAGCGGAACGACAACATCCGGCTGCTCAGGACCCTGCCCAATTGCCGCTGGACCGTGGCGGGGTTTCGGCCCAAGGCGCGGGCAATTTCGGCGGCTGTGGCACGGCCGTCGCGGGCGAGGAACGGGATGATCGCCAGATGACTCTCCGGTAGCGGGAGCACCATGGCGTCGTGGGCTGACGGGTTTGCCGATTCAGGTCCGGCGAGCGCCTTGAGTGCCTGCTGCTCTGCCTTGGTGAGGACGTTGAGCCGCCACGCATATCCGCTGGTGTGAATCCGAGTGCAGAGGGCTGTGTGGTACTTGGTGAGCCCTCTGATCTCCTTGAGTTTCGGCAACACCTGTGTGCTGAACTGCCCCCAGGTCCTGCGTGATCACAGTGAGCGTGAGGTCGCGGTTGCTGGCAGCCTCTTCTACCGTGATGACCTCGGGAAGTCGGGCGACTGCGGAGGTGACATCCGGCCTAAGGTGCATTTCGCAGTCGATATCCACCATGGCCAGGCACATATCCTTGGGGGGGTCGCCCATGAGGTGCGCGGTGTCCATGCTGCACCGGCTCCCCTCAGGCGTTCCCATCGGGATGCCAGCGTGGTGGCGTGGACGCCCAGGACTTCTCCGGCGTCGGACCAGCTGACCCGTGGCGAGATCTGCAGGGCGTTGACCAGACGCAGGTCTTCCTCACTGAGCTCCATGAGCCCATTCTTGCAGAAGCATGCATGATTCCTGCTCGAAAGCACTAGTCGGTGCATATTTACAGATGTTTAGCATCATGTGAATCACGTCACCCCCCCAGAATGGCATGAGGAACACGTCACCTAGGAAGACCAGGAGAACACATGACCATCGCCGCCGACGCCAAGGAACTGCAGGAGGACATCGTCCGCCTCCGCCACGACCTCCATCGCGAACCGGAGATCGGCTTGCAGCTCCCCCCCGCACGCAGGAGAAGGTACTCCAGGCGCTGGATGGACTGCCTTACGAGATCACCCTTGGCAAGGAGACGACGTCGGTCACCGCGGTATTGCGCGGCGGTGCGGCTCACGCTTCGGCTGAGAAGCCCGTGGTGTTGCTGCGTGCCGACATGGACGGACTTCCTGTGCAGGAGACCACCGGCGTGGACTACACCTCCCGCGTGGATGGAGCCATGCACGCCTGTGGCCATGACCTGCACACCTCCATGCTGGCCGGCGCCGCCACCCTGCTGGCCGAGCGCCGCGACCAGTTGGCGGGCGACGTCATCCTCATGTTCCAGCCCGGCGAAGAGGGCTTCGACGGCGCAAGTTACATGATCAAGGAAGGCGTCCTGGACGCGGCCGGTCGTCGCGCAGATACTGCCTACGGTATGCACGTGTTCTCCTCCCTTGAACCGCATGGCCAGTTCGTCACCAAGCCGGGCGTCATGCTCAGTTCCTCCGACGGCCTTGTCGTCACTGTGCTGGGCGCGGGCGGCCACGGCTCCGCTCCCTACTCCGCCAAAGACCCCCGTCACTGCAGCTGCCGAGATGGTCACGGCACTCCAGGTGATGGTCACGCGCCAGTTCAACATGTTCGATCCCGTGGTCCTCACAGTTGGCGTCCTGCACGCCGGAACCAAGCGCAACGTCATCCCCGAGACCGCCCGCATCGAAGCCACCATCAGGACCTTCTCCGAGGAGTCCCGTCGGAAGATGATGGAAGCAGTACCCAGGCTGCTTCATGGCATCGCTGCAGCCCACGGCTTGGAGGCGGACGTGCATTACCAAGAGGAATACCCCCTCACCATCAATGATGAGAACGAGACCACCACTGCGGAGAAGGTCATCGCCGGAATGTTCGGCGAGTCCCGGCACACCCGCATGGCCACTCCCCCCCTGAGCGGTTCCGAGGACTTCTCCCGGGTCCTGGCCGAAGTCCCCCCCGGCACCTTCGTGGGACTCAGCGCAGTTGCCCCCCCGGCGCCGACCACACGACGTCGCCGTTCAACCATTCGCCCTACGCAATGTTCGACGACGGTGTCCTCACCGACGGTGCCGCGCTGTACGCCGAACTCGCCGTGTCCCGTATCGCCGCCCTCGCCGGCAACTAACTCCCTGCCCGCCTGATCTTGGAGAAGCACATGACCACCACCGTAGGAACGTCCCCCCCCGACGTCAAAGTCCACAAGTCGCACATGCGCACGCTTGTTGGCACCGGCATCGGCAACGCCGTTGAATGGTACGACTGGGCCATCTACGCCACGTTCTCGCCGTTTATCGCGAGCGCCTTGTTCAGCCAGGCCGATCCCACATCAGCAGTGCTGTCCACCTTGGCGATCTTTGCCGTCGGCTTCGTTGCCCGTCCGTTTGGCGGCTTCGTGTTCGGCTGGATCGGCGACCGGATCGGCCGCAAGACCTCCATGACGGTGGCTGTTGCCCTCGGAGCCGTCGGTAGCCTCCTCATCGGCATCGCCCCCCCAACGTTTGCAGCTGTTGGCGCCTTCGCTTCGGTGATGCTCCTGATCGCCCGCCTCATCCAGGGCCTGGCACACGGTGGTGAGCTGCCGTCGTCGCAAACGTATTTGTCCGAGATGGCGCCCAAGGAACACCGCGGCTTTTGGGCGACCCTCATCTACACCTCCGGCACCGCGGGAATCCTGGCCGGTACGCTGCTGGGTGCAATCCTCACGGCAACCCTGAGCAAGGAGGACATGAGCTCGTGGGGGGGTTGGCGCATCCCGTTCCTCATCGGCGGCGCACTGGGGATCTACGCACTGTTCATGCGGGCCAAGATGAAGGAAACCGAAGCGTTCGAGGCCGAGGCGCCCACTGAGAAGCGCCTGCCATATGGCCGCAGATCGTGAAGTACCGCAAGCAGGCCCTGCAGGTTATCGGCCTCACCGTGGGCCTGACGGTTGTGTACTACATCTGGGGTGTCGTGGCTCCGAGCTACGCCGCGACCTCGCTGAAGATGGACCGCGGAGAGGCGCTCTGGGCCGGCGTGGTGGCCAACGTGGTGTTCATCGCCGCGCTGCCGTTCTGGGGCAAGCTGTCCGACCGCATCGGCCGCAAGCCTGTGATCATCAGTTCGGCTGCGGGCGCCGCGCTCCTGCACTTCCCCCATGACGTGGCTGCTCAAGGACTCACCGTGGCAGCTCGCCGTGTCCATGTCCGTGATGCTGTTCTTCATCGCCGGTAGCGCCGCGATCGTCCCAGCTGTCTATGCCGAGCTGTTCCCGACGCACATTCGCACCATTGGCGTGGGTGTTCCGTACTCCATCTGCGTCGCCGCCTTTGGTGGCACGGCTCCGTACCTGCAGACGTGGCTCGGCAGCATCGGGCAAGCCCAGTTGTTCAACGTATACGCAGTGATCCTGCTGCTGGTGGGCATCGCGTTCGCCTTCTCCATCCCGGAGACGAAGGGCAAAGACCTCACCGTCTAGGTTCTCCTCCCCCCCAACTAGGTGACAGCACATGTTCCAATGAGCCTCATTGCGACGTGTGCTGTCACCTACTTGGGTTAAACGAAGCGGTCGCGGCCAGCCCGATATCCGAAGAATGCTGCCAGGGAACCGACCACCAGGAACAGGATTCCAGCCGCTGCGAAGCCGCCCGTAGCCTGATGAAGCTGGCCTACCATCAGTGTGCCGAGCGAACCCACTCCATAGCCGACGCCCTGCATCATGCCGGACAGGTGTGCCGCGGTGTGGGCGTCGCGGGTACGGACCATGATCATCGTGAGGGCCACGGCGGTCAACGATCCCTGGCCCAGCCCGTTGAGTCCTGTCCAGATCCAGATCAGCTCGGTGGGGGGGCCAAAGATGGTGAGCGCGAAACCGCCGCCGGTCATCAGCGCCACCACCATGTTGATGATTCGCTGGTCCTTGAAGCGCGTGGCCAGGGCAGGGGGCAAACAGCGAGCCGAGCATCTGAAGCACGATGGACACGGACACGATCAGCCCCGCCGTTCCGCCGTCGATCCCCCCGGTCACGCAGGATCGGGGCCATCCAAGCGAACACGCTGAACGACATCATTGCCTGCAGCACCATGAACAGCGTCACCTGCCAGGCCACGCTGAACGCCACACGTTGACGCCGCCGTGGACCGCTTGGTGTTTTACCGAGGGCTGACGGATTGCCAGGGGCAGGAAGAGCAAAAGTACGACGGCGGCGGCACCGCCCAGAACCACAGCGCCGATGTCCAGTGGCCGGTTGCCGTAAAGACCGGATACGTGAAGCCCGCGCCAAGCGCCGCCGACGCACAGATTGCAGTGGTGTAGAGCCCACCCATCAAGCCAAGGCGGTGTGGGAAATCCCGCTTGACGACGCCCGGAAGGAGGACGTTGCACAGTGCGATGGCAGCACCGCAGGCCGCCGTTCCGGCCAGAAGGGCGGGCAGGTGGCCCATTCCGGAGATATCCAGGGGCCTGAGCACCAGCCTACGGTGAGGACAGCATGCGCCCAGGAGCACACGTTCCGCGCCGAACCTGCGGGCGAGGACCGGAGCAAGGGGGGGTGCGAAAACGCCCAACAAGGTAACCGGCACCGTGGTGAGGACAACCAGCGACCAGCCCGGCAGGCCGGCGTCGGACGTAATTTCCGGAAGCACGGCGGAAAAACTGGAGAAGACCGTCCGCAGATTCAGGCCGATCAGCACCAGGCAGATGCCTAAGTAGACGAGACCCCGCTTGCCGCGGAGCTGAGTGGGGTCCGCGGCTGGTTCATCATCAATCTCGGCGTCCACCGCAATATCGGGAAGAACGGTTTTCTCTCGGTAGCCGGGTGTCTTGGAGGAGGTCACCCGTCCTATTCTGTCAGTCGGTCCTTACCCGGGCTTGTTGGGCAGGATGTGACCAGTCGACGACCTCCAGTGCAGTTATCCACATAGCTGATCACCCCTGCCAGTGTTGCTTGGCGATCCATAGCGTTGAGCTCATGGATAGAGAGCCTGAATCTTCGCCGAACACCACTAAGAGTGATAAGCCGCGCTGGGTTACGTGCTCGTCCCCCCCGGCGCAGCCACCGGGGTTGAATACAGGAATTGCAAGCGTCGTGTTTTCTTTGGCTGCGCCGTTGTGCTGGTACTTGACCATTCCCTTCTCTCTACTTGCGGTGCTTCTTACGAGGTCAGGCCCATCATCCGGCAGGTCAGCTTGGGTCGTGCCTGCCGTTGTGTGGAGCCTCCCGTGCACATGCGCATTTGTGGCACTAATACTGGCATATCGTCGATGGTTTTGGCCAGAGGCCGCTCACCCGGCGGACGCCAGACGAGGGCATGGTTTATGGGCATGTCCGGCTTGGCTGTTGTCGCGCTGGAGGTCTCGATCGGCCTTTGGGTATTGATAACGCGTCCTTACCTGATCCCCTTCTAAGAGCGCCCGCTACCCGTACTCGATCGGGTCCGCCGAACGTCTCGTCGGAACCAAAGTATTCTGGAAAGGATGAGTGAAACCCCAGATTCCCCCCCGCGACCAGTCACGCCCGGCAGCCAGGCTTCCTTCGGTACCTACGGTGGTCGGCCAGTCAGCTTTGTGCGCCGTGGCACCCGACTGCAGGGACGCAGGCAAGCCGCATGGGAAGAGCACGCAGAACGCTGGGCCATTCAGGTGCCGCGCCATGTTGCCAACACCTCGGTCCACCCGGACTACACCTTCGACGCCGAGGCAGTCTTTGGGCGCAAGGCACCCCTGATTGTGGAGATCGGTTCGGGCCTGGGTGACGCTGTGGTCCATGCCGCGGAGCAGAACCCGGACAAGGACTTCCTTGCGGTAGAGGTCTACACACCAGGTTTGGCCAACACCATCATCAAGATCAACAGCCGTGGGCTGACCAACGTGCGGGTGGTGGAAGCCAACGCCCCCCCAGAGGTTCTCGAGTCGATGCTCCCGGAGGGGTCGGTCAGCGAGCTTTGGGTGTTCTTCCCGGATCCCTGGCACAAGGCACGGCACCACAAGCGACGCCTTATTCAACCTGCCTTCGCTTCAGTAGCTGCCAAGCTCTCGCAAAGGGCGGTTACTGGCGCATCGCCACGGACTGGTCCAACTATGCCGTGCACGTCCGCGAAGTGCTGGCCGGGTCCACAGAGTTCGAGAACATGCACGAAGGGGGAGCGCAGCGGCGAGGAGAGCCCGCTGACGCAGGTCTGGCAGTCCGGCGTCGAGTCTGTTGTGGGTGGTGCGCCCGTCCGGGAAGGCCGTGCGCCGGTCAGCACCGAGCACACCGGTCCGAACGAGGGCGTGGATGAAGAAGGCGGCTGGGCTCCCCCCCGGTTCGATGGCAGAATCCGGACAAGCTTTGAAAACAAAGCCCACGAGGCCGGGCGCATGATCTTTGACCTCACGTACCGCAAGCTTTAGCCAACGGACTATGGGGGGAACCATGAGCTATCAGCCGCCGATCGACTACTACCAGCAACCACAACGGTCCGGCACGCGGGGCCTGGGCGCCGGCATCACGAGCATCGTCACCGCTGTCCTCTCCCCCCCGTCGCGGCCGTAGTGAGCATTCCCTTGGGCATTGCGGCTGTCGCCTCGTCGATAAGCCGCTACAACCAGGGCAACGACGCTTGGTGGTTCGGTGCACTGATCCTGGCGGGAGTCGCGGTCCTTCTGGCTATTGTGGCTGTAGTCAGTGGGTTGCTCGCGGTATTCCGGGCGGGTCGCATGAACGCGGGCCGCATTACGGGAATCGTCGGATTGGCGATCATGGCGGTCAATGTCTTTGGTGTTGCCTTCATGGTGTTCCTGGTCCTCGGCGCTGGGCAGGGATCCTAATGCCGCAGGTACGTGCCGAGCGGCTGATCCGGCTGGATCCCGAGACCGCTTTTGCCCTCTCCCAGACCACGGGTGATTTCAGGCTCAAATGGGATCCGTTCATCTCCGCCCAAGCCTTTCTAGATGGGGCCAAATCGGCTGGCAAGGGCGTCAGGACCGGACTGTCTCCCGCATGGGCCTGAAAATGGTCAGTGAATACGTCTCGTACACGCCTCCACGAAACGTGGGTATGACCATGGTGTCCGGGCCTTGGTTCTTTGAGAATTTCGGGGGGGGCGGCTGGCGGTTCACCCCCGGACGACGGCGGCACCCGGGCAGTCTGGAAGTACACCTTTTCCTGCCGCCCGGCCCTGGTGAAGCCGTTGGCCGAGAGGATCGGAACCTGGCTCCTGGGCCGGGAGATTGAGCGTCGCATTGAGGCGTTCGCCCGGGCTTGCGAAAACCAGGCCCTGATTGCGGAACTGCGTGCCCAGCTCAAGGGTCACGGACCGCTAAGGTTCACGGCACCGAAATCGAGGCCACGGTCTTCTCTGCTTCATCACGAAGCTCAACACCGGCGATGCCGGCCAACTGCACCGGCGTGGCACCCGTGATCTTGATCCGGCCGCTCTGAGTGGCCGTCCATCCGCACGTGCGTTCTTCGGCACCATCCCGGCCCTTCACCCACAGGTAGAGCGTGCCTTCCAGCGGCATGGACCGGCCCTCCACAGCGAGTTCGGTACCCCAGTTCTTCTTCACCATGCCCACGGTCAGCTGCAATCCGCTTTCCGACTGAACCGAATAGCTTGCGTCCGGTTTCGCGGGCTGGTTCAGCAGGGGCCCGGCAAGGAAGCCAACAGCAAGGCAAGCAGCAGCAACCGCGCCCACCAAAGCCGCCCACCGCCGTCGTGATTTCCGCCTGCGGATCGACAGGTCCACCAAGACCTTCTCGGGGGAGCGCCTCAGGTTTCGGTTCCAATGGTGAGAGCGCGTTCGCGCCTCCAGCAACGGTGAGGGCGACGGCGTCAGCTGCAGGAAGGGCGTCGAGCAAGGCGGGCAGGCTTTCCAGTTGCTCCAACTCGTGGCGGCATTCAGGGCATTTGGCGAGATGATCCTCAAACGTGCGTGCCTCCTCGGGCTCGAGCCACCCAGCAAATATGCACCCAGCGACTGGTGTGCGGAGTTGCCGTTCATCGTTCCACCCCCCCATTTCATCAAGGATCGTTCGGAGGGCTTTCACAGCGTAGAAAGCCCGGGATTTCACGGTTCCCGCCGGGATGTTCAGCTGCAGTGCTGCCTCGCTAACGGTGAACCTTTGATAGTGGAGGGCCACCAAAACCTGGCGGTGTTCGTGACTCAGGCGTAGCAGCGCTTCCTCCATGAGGACCCTGTTCAGGAGTTCATCAACGCGCTCCGTTGCAGGATGGTCCGGGAGGTCCTGCTCGCCGGCCTCGGCAGGGCGGCGCTGGGCCTTCCTGTAGTTGTCGATGATGACGTTTCGGGCCGTCCGGAAGAGGTAGCTGCGCAAACTTCCCGTGATCTGCGGGGGGGCGTGCTGCCATACCTTGAGGATGGTTTCCTGAACGACGTCGTCCGCTTGATGGGCGTCGGACGTGCAGCTGAGAACGAAGCGCTTCAGAGCAGTTCCATGGTCGCGGTAGATCGCAGCCACCACGTCTTCATCCAACGGCATAGCCACCTCCCTCTTTCAGCTGCCCCCTTCGCCTATACGACGACGAGCGAACGGAAAAGGTTCAGCCCCCATGAACCATTCTTCCCCCCCGGCGGCGTCGTAGGGGGGGTTAGCGCCGGTCCTTTCCGGCCGGCTCGTCAAAGGAGCTAGACATGAAGAAACGACTCAGTTTTGGATTCGGTGTGTTGATCCTGACCGCTGCCTTGGCCGGGTGTGGCGGAAGTCCTGGAACCACCGCTACCTCCGCACCACCTCCCGCGGCTACTCCCTCTTCGGCAGCAACCTCCGCGTCCCCGACAGTGGACTCCACCACCGCAGCTGGCGCCGAGATGAAAGTGTCATCATCCAGCGCCGGGCAAATCGTGGTGGACAGCAAGGGCATGAGCCTTTACTTCTTCACCAAAGACGTCAAGGACTCGGGAACCAGCGCTTGCGTGGACGCTTGCCTGGAAGCTTGGCCTGTTTTCACCACGACGTCGGATACGCCCACGGTTGAAGGCGTCACCGGGACTATGGGAACCATTGCGACGCCTGACGGCAAGAAGCAAGTAACACTCAACGGCATGCCCCTGTACTACTACGCCAAGGACAAAGTTCCCGGCGACGTGACTGGTCAGGGCGTGGGCGGCGTCTGGTACCTGGTCAGCCCGGCCGGGGAGATGATCAAAGGCGCTGCGGGTTCGGGCTACTGACGCGTGGCACCGAGATCGCGGGAAGCCTGCCATGTCGCCGAAAGGTTCCTCCCGAACAGGCAGGTTCCCACGAACTCGCAGTCCGGACTGATCACCTGAGCGCCCGAAGGATGCGTTCCTTGAAGGCGCGCTCTTGAAAAAGGTCCTTCCACTCGATTCGGATAAACCGCCAGCCCTCCTCTGCCAGTGCCTTTTCCCGCCGTCGTTCTTGAAAGATGACCTCGTCCGTCGGTTTGAAGTCGAAGTATTTGGTTCGACCGTCGAACTCCAGAGCCAGTTTTTCCTCTTCCCAAGCGAAATCCATGCGATGGCGACCCAAACGGGACTGCACCTCGAATTGGGGGGGCTGTGGGGGGGCCTGATTCTGAGCCTTTGCATCAACTCACGGGTCAGCGTCTCGCCGGCAGACTCGGAGCGCGGGTCTGCGTTGTCCAAAGCCTTGCGCAGCGTGCGGATTCCCCGCTTTCCGGAGGAGACGGCTGCCATGTCGGCAAGTGCGCTGATATCGGCTCCGACTCGTAAACCATGGTCCATAATCACAAGTGCTTTGGGATAGCTAAGCATCCTGGCACTGTCAAAGATGGTGCGTTCGAGTGTGGTCGCCCGCAAACCCTGAACCTGCACCACATCGTCCTCGGTGAAAGTTTCTGTGTGTCCCCCCCGGACATCCCTGCCCCCAACGGTCGGAGGAAGGCCTGGTTTGGTGCAGGACATGAACCTTGTCATCAACACCCCCCCACACGAAGAGACCATGGAGTCGTGCCGCCGACAAATGGCTGTAAACGAAACCACCTGTTGACGTGGTCAGCGTCCCATGCGCATGTGCCACGATCCGCTCCCTGGCCTGCCTCCTCGGCCCCCCAAGGAGTTCCACTTGCTGGCCCTGATATAGCAGCCATATCTCAAGCGATGCAGTTCACCGGCCTCCACAAGCGCCTTGATATTTCGACTGTTGAGACCGAATCGGAGTAATTCATCGGTCCTCCAGATATACCCACGCACAGGAAGCGGGCGGACTATCGGGGGCGGTGCTTTCACGCGATGACGGCGGCTCCATCGGCTCAGCATGGCAACCAAACATACAGTCGCTAAAGAGGTGCGCGGCGCTATGTGGAAATCCGAGCGCCGAGGCCGCGGGAACGTTGCGAATACGCCGAAAGTTTGCCCACGAAGGCGCACGTTTCCAGCGAAGTCAGAAACAGCGCCGGGCTACGATCGGCGTATGGGCGAGACTTCTGACTTCAAGGCTGCGGCCAAGACGTGGCAAACCATGGTGGACAGCAACCAGGCGTTGCTTCTGCGCAAGTCCGGACACGACGTCCATTGGTGGGCCGAAGAGGGCCGCGCCAAGGGCTTGAAGAACGACGCCGGGCTCCGCGACTGGATGCGCGACGAACACGGAATCACGGGCTACGCGCAATACGCAGTCTCGTGGGAAATGTTCGGCTACCCCCCCGAGTTCATGCTCCGGGACGCCGATGAACTCATCGACGGCCAATACGCCAACCACCCCCCCCAGTTGCGCCCCCCCATAGCCGACGCTCTGATGGCATGGTCCGCTGAGACCGACGGCGTAGTGATCCAGATGCGCAAGGCTATGTTTCGCTTCACAGCCCTCGGCGGAAGTTTGCCCAGGTCACCCGGACCAACAACACCACCGTTGATATCGCCCTGCGTTTGGACGCTCCAGCCGAGGGCAGGCTCGAGGCCCTGAAGGTTCGGGAGGGAGACTCCTTCGACCGCCGGGTACGGCTGAAATCCATCGACGACGTCGACGACGAGCTACTCGGGTACCTCGCCAAGGCGCTGGACCAGAACAGCTAGAGGGCAAGCCCAGCGCGCCGGGTTCGTGGGAAACCTGCCGTATCGCCGAAAGGTTCCGGGCGAGCACACAAGGTTCCAGCGAACTCGTGCAATACAACTATCGCCTCGCACTCCCGTAGAGCTGTCGCACCAGGTGCTCGATGTCGGGCTCGTGCAAGGACAGGTCGGCAACCTCGGCTGTGCTGGAAATCGCGGCTAGCACGGTGGCCGCTGAGAGCCTGCGCGGATCGAAGGAAACGCTGTGCCTGATTCCATCGGCCTCAATGCCCTCGTGCACTGCGCCGTCAGGCAGCGTAAAGAGAGCAGCGGAGTGCACGGGGGCGGTGAGGTCAACCACCATGGTGCGCACGGCTCCGGCCACCTCAGCCAAACCGGTGAGCGGACCGTCGTAGGCGATTGCGCCGTCGTCGACTACCAGGACGCGCTGGCATAAACGCTGGATGTCGCTCATGTCGTGCGTGGTCAGCAGCAGCGTGGTGCCGTTCTCGCGACGCTCAGCGTCCAGGAACTGACGCAGTTTCTCTTTGCTGATCATGTCCAGGCCAATGGTCGGCTCGTCCAGGATCACCAGTTCCGGCCGGTGCAGCAAGGCAGCCGCGACCTCGCCCCCCCGCATCCGCTGGCCCAAGGAAAGTTGCCGAACAGGCGTGGTGAGGAACTCCCCCCCAGGTCCATCTGGTCGGCCAGCTCACGGAACCTGGGCCGCCAGTCGGCCTCGGGCATGCGATGCATGGCGCCGAGGATCGGGTAAGAGTCCTGCAGGGGGAGGTCCCACCAAAGCTGCGAGCGCTGTCCGAACACGACGCCGATCTTCCGGGCCAACGCTTTACGCTGAGGCACCGGGTTGAACCCGCAGACGGTCACGCGTCCCGAGCTTGGCACCAGGACACCCGTCAGCATCTTGATGGTGGTGGACTTGCCTGCCCCATTGGCTCCGATGTAGCCGACGGCCTCCCCCCCGGTTCCACTGTGAAGTCGATCCCACGGACCGCGTGAACCGTCTTCTTGCGTCGCCGGAACCGCCCGACCGACTCCATGACTTGGAATTCCCGGCTCAGGTTTTCCACTTCGATGATGGGCATGTCAGCCTCCTGCGCCGGTGTATTTTTTGATGGCCGCCCGCCAGAGGAGCAGCATGAGTCCGCTAAGGACGACGGCGGCCGCAGTCCCAGCCAACCCGTCCAGGCCGGGATACCGGCTGGGCCGTCGAGGTCGAGGATGACCAGGCTGGGAGCGTAGGCCACCAACGTTGCCGGGATGACGAACGTGAAGAAGATTTGGATTGGGAAGAACAGCGCCGCTCCGGGCATGGAGGCCACATACCGCCCTCCGTAGGTGAAAGCATTGGCGAATTGCCTGCCGTCGAGGATCCAGAATTGCATGGCTCCAGCGCCAAGGAAGAGTGCGCAGAAGATCGCCGCCCCCCCGCAAGGGGTGTGATGAGGGCCAACGTGACCTTGGCAGGGTCCCAGTCGATTTCCGTGAGCATCAGCGCTGCAATAAGCGCAGCCACTGCGAAGATCAGCCGCCCCCCCACGCGTCTCAGTTGGAAATCGGAGGTCGCCAATTGGAGCAGGACAGGCAAAGGCCGGACCAGCAGTACCTCCAACTTGCCGGACCTGATGGTCTCGGACATGGAATCGGTCTCCCCCATCAACAGGTCACCGAGTGCAAACGACACCGAGGCGAGCCCGAATACCAGGAGTGTCTGGGCCAAGGTCATGCCGCCGAATGTGGAGACGTTGTGGACGATCGCGTAGAGCTCCACGAACTCAGTTAATCCCAGCAGGACTTGCCCGGCGACGTCGGAGAGGAAACTGCCCCCCCGATAGGCGAGCTGCGAGCGCAGCCGGGCGGAGACAAGGAGTTTGAGGAGGACCAAGTTAGTGACCGGGGCGTGAGGGTCCCGGGTTTCTCGCCGAGAGGTCGCGCGCGGATTAGCCACCTTGCACCACCAGCCTCCGCGAACCGAAGCGGACCATCACCTGCACGACCCCCCCCAGCAGCACGGCCAGCCAGAGGAGTTGGAGACCCACCATGGCAAGGCTTTCGGCGCCAACGGTCCTTCCCGCGAGAATGTCCACCGGGGTCTGCAGCATTGACGGGAACGGCGTTGCCCGGGCGAAGTCGAGCAGCCAGTCAGGAACCAGGTCACGGGCACCAGGAACCCGGACAGCAGGTTCATCAGGACCATGTACAGCATCCAGAAACCGCGGATTTCGAGCACCCAGAAGGACAACAGATTGATGCGAAGAAGCCAGAAAGTTCAGGGATACGGCAGCCACGATCGACACGAATCCCAGCAGGTAGGGCCCGGGACTTCCGGGCATCGCCAGCCCTGTCACCAGGCTCCGACGATAAGCGGCGGTAACCCGCGCGGCAGCACGTCGAAGGCGGCGCGGCCCAGGTCTTGAGCCAGTAGGACGCGGTCAGGTTGACGGACCGGGAAAGGTCGACGGCGACGTCCCCCGACTTCACGCGGCTTGCCAGCTCAGTGTTGCCGAACAGGCCCAAAGGTGCCAGGAGCGCCTGACCCAACCACACATAGGTGGCGGCCTCCATCGCCGAGTATCCGCCGATTGCCCCCCCGCCCGCCGTCGTAATGGCGCTCAGCAGCAGCGACGCCCGGATGAGTCCGAAGACCGAGTTGGTAAAAGCGCCGGCGACGGCGGCAGTACGGTACGTGGAATGCGTCGGAACGATGACTTGGCCAGCTCCCAATACGCACGCACCGGTCGAGTCTATTACGACACACAAACCCACCTGACTAAAGCCGTGAATTCGCGGCCCGGCGGCCGGACGGCAGGCATCCGGAAGCGTGCGTCAAAGCGGCCGGACGGCAGGCATCCGGAAGCGTGCGTCAAAGCGACGAAGGAGCAGCACGCGGAGGATGTCTGCCGTCCGGTAGACCAACCAGGGACTTACGCGTCGGCGAATTCCTCGGACTCCTCGAACTCTACGGCCGCGACAATCTCCTTGGTCTCCGGGTGAATCATGAAGCCTCGTCGTCATCTTCCACCATGATGTAGTCGCCGTGGTCGGTGGAGAAGTGCCAGGCGAGGGTCTTCACGCCGTCGTGCTCGTAGTTGGGATCGCCCATGGTGATCTTTTCCAAGGCGTAGCCGGCCACGTCGCACAGTTCGCGGATGATGACCTCGAACTCGGGGGGGCGTTGGCGAGGGCTTCTTCGTCGGCTTCGGCCTGGCGCTCGGCGAGGTCCGGGATCTGGGCGACGCGTTCGGCAATGTGCGCTTCGATTTCTTCATCCGAAAGAGCCAGCAGTTCGGACTGGCCGCGGAGGTAGGCAGCGTTGAGCTCGATGATGTCCTCTTCTTCCAGCAGTGCCTCGAACTCGCCGTCGAGCTCGTCCAAGGTAACTACAGCCGCAGGCTGCGTTTCGGACTCGTCCAGGTCGCCGTCGAGGTAGGCCTCGGCTTCATCTTCGGTTAGGGCGTCGAAGGCCGCGGCGGTGCGGTTGAAGAGGTCAAGGTGCCGGGTGGCTCCCATGCCCTCAAGCCCGGCGCGGATGTAGGCGTCCACTTCTTCACGCTCCGGTGCGGTGAAGACGTACTGGGCGAAACCGCCGGACAGTGCCTGGGTCAGGTAGAAGTCCACAAAGTAGCTGTTGAGCGCAGGGGTCGCGATTTCGTCACTGTTGAGGAGCTCCGCGTACATCTCGTTCACCACGTTGACGTTGGAATCCACTACATCCGCACTGCCGGCTTCGAAGCTGGTCTTGCTCAGGACGACGGGGGGGTACT
Organism: Paenarthrobacter nitroguajacolicus JCM 14115; assembly: GCA_001313365.1. The sequence continues at coordinate 7,449 of BBFS01000073.1, read as the reverse complement.
CGTTGGTAGTCATGGGGGGGAATCCTCACTGCTGAAAGCTGATGGTGCTCCGGACACTTTCAACGTACGCGTGGGAGCGGCGTGGCAATCGAGGAAGAGGTTAACGGAGGGCGAAGTTTGGGAGCTGTTTTCTGCTGACTAAGATTGAACAGATAACCTCCTGCCGAAAGTAGCCCTACGCATGCCGTCCCACACAGACGAAAACTGGGAACTGGCCATTCAGACTCCTGCCATCACGGACCGCTCGCTCGCGGCCGGATTGGCCTATGCCATGGGCAGCCGCGTGAACGGGATTTCTTTCGACGCGGCTACGGGCCTCCTGATGGGCAAGGTCCGCGGCACAGGTCCGCAGCCTTATTCGACGTCGGCAAAACTGGTGCGTAAGCCCAGCGGCTGGAGCTGCACGGTGGGTATCTGCAGCTGCCCGGTCCGCAAGGACTGCAAGCACGTGGCCGCGTTGCTCTTCACTGCCGAAGACCACCCCCCCACCATCCGCGCCCAACTTCTTTCCCAGGCTCCCGGAATTCAAACGTCAAGGGTGGGCTCCGGCCAACAGGGCGGCTCGGCACGTCCTGCGTGGGAACAAGCCCTCAACAGGTTGATCGCGAAACCTGGCACAGCTCCGAGCGCTGCCGGCATCCAGCTTGCGCTTCAGTTCGAGGTGGAAGAGCCCGCGGCACACTTCTCCTACACAGGCCGCCGCGACCCCATGCGCAGCGTCCGCCAACTCAAGGCCCGCCCGGTCATGATGGGCGCCAAGGGCAAGTGGATCCGCGGCGACGTCTCGTGGAACAACCTGAGCTACGTGAGTTTCCGGCGTGAATTCAATGAGGTCCATGTCGAGTGGCTTCAGACTTTCCTCGCGGCACACGGCTCCAGCAACGGCCGGCAGCAACCGTCCGGTGCCATGTGGTTGAGCCTGAACGATTTCGCTGCCAAGAACCTCTGGACCCTCCTCGCCGATGCCACCAAGGCGGGCATTCCGCTCATTCACTCCGCTGGTAGCGAGCCTGTCCGCGTCGAGTCGCAACCCGCCGTCGTCGGCCTCAGCTTGGCGCGACTTGAAGCCGCTCCGGACACCGCAAAGCCGGAAGCGCCCGACGGCGGCCTGCAGCTCGCGCCGTCGGTGACCTTGGGCGGGGGAACCCGTGGATCCGGGGTCCGTGGGGGTTCCTGGGCAAACCGGCCAACGGAATCTTCTTCACGCACTCCGGGGAAACGCTGCCGGGGGTGCCGCAGCAGAAGAACCTCATCACGCTTGCACCGATTGAGGGCGGCATCAGCGATGAGTTGCTGGAATTCGTCATGGATGGCGACACACTTCAGATCCCGGCCGAGGATGAGAGCCGGTTCCTGACCTCGTTCTATCCGAAGTTGCGGCAGTCCACGCCGGTGCAGGCCGCGGATGAATCGGTGGAGCTGCCCACACTGGCCGTCCCCACACTGTCCCTGCTGGCCAATTACGGCAATGACCACAAGGTCCGGCTGCATTGGGAGTGGCACTACAAGTCCGGGACCTTGATCACCGCACAGCCGTTGTGGCGGCACCCGGATGACCGGGGCTATCGCGACGACCTTGAAGAAGCACGCATTCTGGAGTCACTTGGGCGGCCGTGGGATGTGGTCCCTGCGCTGGCCGAATCGGCAACGGGTGGCTGGGGGGGTGCACCCCCCCGCATTGCTGCCTCCGCTGAGCTCGGCGGCTTGGACACACTGGCGTTCACCGAAGAGGTATTGCCCGCGCTCAAGGACCTGCCGGACGTCGTGGTTGAAACCTCCGGCGACATCGCCGACTACCGCGAAGCCGCCGAAGCGCCGGTGGTGTCCATCTCCACGAAGGAAACGGCGAGCGGCGACTGGTTCGACCTCGGCATCGTGATCACCCTGGAAGGCGAACCCGTCTCCTTCGCGGCTGTGTTCTCCGCGCTTGCTGCCGGAATGAGCCGCATGCTGCTGCCCAGCGGCGCCTACTTCTCGCTTGATCTTCCCGAGCTGCACCAGCTCCGCGCCCTGATCGACGAAGCCCGCTCCCTGCAGGACAACCCGGACAACAAGGACGGCACCCTGCAGATCAGCCGCTTCCAGGCCGGGCTCTGGGACGAGCTGGCGCAACTGGGAATCGTGGATGAACAGGCCGCCGCGTGGCGTGAAGCAGTTGGTGGACTGCTCGACGACGGCGTGACCGGGCTGCCACTGCCGGCAGGCCTTAACGCTGAGCTGCGTCCGTATCAGCTCGAGGGTTTCAACTGGCTCAGCTTCCTGTACAAGCACAGCCTCGGTGGCGTGCTGGCTGATGACATGGGCCTGGGTAAGACCGTGCAGGCGATTGCGCTGATTTGCGCGGCGAAGGACCTGGCGGCTTCGACTGCTGCCGCCGCCCAGGGTGACTCTTCCGAAGTGGCGCCGAGGCTCCATTCCTGGTTGTTGCGCCCACGAGTGTTGTGAGCAACTGGGCTGCTGAAGCGCAGCGCTTTGCTCCGGGGGGGCTCGTGGTGCGGACCGTCGGTGAAACCTTCGCCAAGAGCGGCTGGCACCATCCGAAGCGTTGGCGGGCGCCGACGTCGTTATTACTTCCTATGCCCTGTTCCGCATTGACTACGATGCCTACGCCTCCTTCCAATGGGCAGGGCTGATGCTGGATGAGGCGCAGTTCGTCAAGAACCACCAGTCCAAGGCGTACCAGTGTGCACGCAAACTGCCGGCCCGTTTCAAGCTGGCCATCACGGGCACGCCATTGGAGAACAACCTCATGGAGTTCTGGGCGCTGACGTCGATCGTGGCGCCGGGACTGTTCCCGAGCCCCCAAACGGTTCGCCGAGAACTACCAAAAGCCGGTAGAAAAGAACGGTGACTCCGCGCAGCTGGGCAAGCTCCGGCGTCGTGTGCGTCCGCTCATGATGCGCCGCACCAAAGAGCAGGTCATCAAGGATCTGCCGCCCAAGCAGGAGCAAATCCTGGAAGTTGTGCTGAACCCGCGGCACCAGAAGGTCTACCAGACACACCTGCAACGTGAGCGGCAGAAAATCCTTGGGTTGATCGATGACGTCAACAAGAATCGCTTCACGATCTTCCAGTCGTTGACGTTGCTGCGTCAGCTCAGCTTGGATGCGTCGTTGGTGGATTCGTCGCTGTCCGGGGGGGTGCGGTCATCCAAGCTGGACGTGCTTTTTGAGCAGCTGGAGGATCTCATCTCCGAGGGCCACCGGGCACTGATTTTCAGCCAGTTCATAGGGTTCCTGGGCAAGGTTCGGGAGCGTTTGGATGCCGAGGGCGTTGAGTATTGTTATCTCGATGGCAGCACCCGCAACCGCGGCGATGTGGTCAGCGAGTTCAAGAACGGCGCCGCTCCGGTGTTCCTTATTTCGTTGAAGGCAGGTGGTTTCGGGCTCAACCTGACCGAAGCCGATTACGTGTTCCTGCTGGATCCCTGGTGGAACCCGGCATCAGAAGCTCAGGCCGTGGACCGAACGCACCGCATCGGGCAGGCAGGAACGTGATGGTCTACCGCCTGGTGGCGAAGGACACCATCGAAGAGAAGGTCATGGCGTTGAAGGCAAAGAAGTCACAGCTCTTCGCGGATGTGATGGAGGGAGACGCGCTGGCTGGCGGCTCGCTGACGGCGGACGACCTGGCGGCGCTGTTCGCGGAGTGACCTCCCCGAACAGCGCAGCACTGGTTTAGTCGACTCGTGAGGCAGCTGACTGGATGACCTTGGCGAGGTCGCGGGGGGGCGGCTCCACATAGGCCAATGTCCCGTCGGTAGGTCAATGACGTCGAGATGCTCGATGTTCGCGACTTCAGCAAACATGGCATGGCCTGTGTGGGCCAACTCCAGCACCTGCGCGCCAGGGATGGAGCAGCACACCAAGGTGGTCCGGACCTTGCGGCGGGCATCGTTCCGCAGCTCGACGGGCTGACGAAGTACTGGACCGGGCTCAGGGACTGCACGGGACCGAAAACGCTCGAGGACCTCTGTGCTCAAACCTTCGAGGCTGGCCTGCTGTGCGAGGACTTCGAGGGACGGCAGCGGGAGCTCCTCCAACCCTTCCGGGAGATCAGGGGCGAAGACGCTCCCCCCCGTTGCAAGGGGGGCCGGAGTCGACCCACACCACCAGATGAACAAGCTCAGGGTGTCGGTCAAGGACAAGGCTGACAGGGGCGTTGGCCCCCCCACTGTGAGCGACGATAGTAGCGGGCTGATCTTCGGAAGTACCGAGTCCGGCAAAGATGTCCAGGATAGCTGCAGCTTGATCGTCGAGGGTCTTCGTCGCCCGTTGAGGGTCGTCCCCCCCATCGAGACCCGGAAGTGTCACCGCAACTGCACGGGAGTGGTCGGTTTCCAGGTGTTCAAGGACTTCATCCCACGCCCAGGCGCCCAGCCAGTGGCCGGCGATGAGGATGATGTCCGGACTGCTTGTAGTTGTTGTCATATCACTACCCTCGCAGGCGCCAAGGACAAGTGTGTGTCACTATTTATGTCATGAATTTCGTGCGGCCTGAACGGTGAAGCGAACAGAACGCTCCATGCTCTGTCCGAGATGCTTCGCCGCAGCGGAACGCGGGGGGGGTCTCCGCCGAGCGGCTGGCGAGAGAGTTCGAAGTGTCCGTGCGCACAGTCAAGAGGGACCTGGATGCGTTGGAGAGCAGCGGTGCCCCCGTATGGTCGCGCCCAGGGCCGGGCGGTGGCTACGGGTTGGCCGCTGGCGCTTCCCTGCCGCCCGTAAGCCTGTCCCCCCAACGCAGGCCGTAGCGCTCATGGCAGCCGTGTCTGCTGCACCCGACGCCCCCCCTATGCCGATCTGGCAGCAGCCGGGATCCGGAAGATCGTAGATGTCCTCGATCCCAAGACCCGAGCAAGAGCCGACGAGCTTGCTGGCCGTGTCTGGGTAAATGCGGGTCCCCCCCCATCCTCGCGCACCATCAGGTCGGCTCTGGAGCAGGCGATGTCCGAGCAGCGGGTAATCCGCATCCGCTACACATCGAAGGACGGGAGCACGACCATCCGCGACGTCGAACCCGTGCTGTTCGCCTCAACGAACGGCCAGTGGTACTTAGTTGGCTGGTGTCGACTCCGCGACGCCATGAGATGGTTCATCGTGTCGCGCATCGATCGGGCCAGCGTAACCAAAACGGCTTGCGGCGGCCATACTATCCACGAGGTCGGAGAACCCCCTGCGAACGCCAGACCCGTGCACGGTCGGGGGGGCGTGTAAGCCGCGAGCTTCTCAGCTCAGTACAGCTAGTCGTCCAGCCGCACACCACGCAGCAACAACATGGTTCCACCCACGGCTACTGCGGATGCCAGGAACACTCCCGCCGCACCGAGCCCTACCGCCACGACGCCTATCGCGCTGGGCAGGACCACTTGGCCCACCCTGTTACCCGCCAACCGCAAGGCGAGCGCACGGCCGCGTTGGCCTTCGGGCGCTTGGGCTGAGAGCCAGGACATGGTCAGTGGTTGGCCGATTCCGAGCCCCCCCAAACCGAGGAATGCCATGACGATGAAGAGCAACCACACGGGCATGGGAATCGCGGCCACCCCCAGCGATACCGTGGAAATGGCCAAGCTGAGGACCAGCAGTTTCATCCTGCCAAGTTTGCGGGACATGCTGCCCAGCCCAAGCCGGGAGACCATGGAAAACACGGCGCGAACCGTCAGCATCAGACCCACGGTGGCCGCGGTCATGCCACGTTCGGCGCCGAGCGCCGGCAGGTACACGACGGTCAGGTCCACCACTGCCAGGACAGTAGCACTGGTGGCCAACGCCCGGACGACGCCGGGAGTCCTGAGAAGGGCGGCCGCACTGCCCATTGGTCCTCCCTTGGCAGTGCGTCTCCCTCGGCTGACCTTCGAGGAAATCACGAACGTGGTCAGGAAGAGCACCAGGCTCATCGCCGTCGCGAGCAGGAAGATCGCGTTGGTGTTCGGGCGAACAGACGCACCGCCAACCACGGATATGGCCAACGGTCCAAGAGCCTGGCCCAGAGAGGCTGCGAAGGTCAGATAACCGAAAGCGGAGTCCAGACGCGTTGACGCCGCATTGTTCGCAACCACAGCCTGCTGTCCCACCACGCAGGCCAACTGCCCTGCGCCCAGAAGCGCTGTGCCGGCCACGAGTGCGGGGGGGACTGATGTTCCCCCCCAGAACAGCAGAAAGGCGGAACAACCCAGTACGACGGCGGCCCCCCCGATCGCCATGAGGCGACGCTCACCAAGACGGTCCACCAGTCCGCCGATGGGCAGGGCGAGCAGTAGGGGAAACACAGCGTAGCTCGCGGCAAGAAGGCCGAGGGCGAACCCAGGAACGTCCAGCTCCAAGGCGCGGTACGTGGTGGCTGGCCGGACCAGGAAGGTGACAGCTGGATGAGGCCGAGTGGACCAGGAGTGCGGTGGACGAACGCCGTCCGAGTTCGCCGATCATTCGACCACGAGGCCAGTGCTCGAGATGACGCGTAAGGTCTCATCACGTGCGCCAATGACATGATCGAAGGCGACCTTGGCAGCCTTATCCGCATCCTTGGAAACAATGGCTTCGACCAAGAGCCGGTGATTGGCAAGCGCTTCGTCACGGCGTTCGGGAGCGTTGTTGGTGAAGTATCGGTAGCGTTCAACCTGGCTGGCGATCTGCTCATGGAAGCGCTGGGCCCAGGAGTTCCGCGCAATCCTGGCGATCGCAGCGTGCAGGGCAATCCCGTATTTCATGGCTTCGTCGGCAAACTCCACCATCGCGGCGTTGCGGGCCAGGATGCCGCGCAGTTCCTCAAGGTCCGCCGCGGTGGCGTTGGCGCAGGCCTCACGTGCCATCAGGGATTCCAACGCTGCGCGAACATCGTACAGCTCAGAAATCACTTTCTCATCCAGCGCGGGAACCAGGACTCCTCCGGTGGCCTGCTGTTCCAGCAGGCTCTCGGAAATCAGGCGGCGGATAGCTTCCCTCAGCGGGGGGTACGGCTGACCTGCAGGGCTGTGGCCATGGCGGTTCGTAGATGCGCGCACCTGGCTTAAGTTCGAGGCTGAGGATCTGGCGCTTCAGCTCGCTGTAGACAACGTGCGCTCCTGTATTGCGTGGTTGTTCTGCCATGCCGTGCCGCCTTCAGTGAAGTGTACTTGTATACATCTATACACCGCTCTGAAAGGTGAAGGCAAAAGAGTTTCAGCTGCGACCACTTAGGCAGCCAGTTGATGCCGTGGAACTCCCTCGCTCGGCCTCCGCGAGAGGTGAGCTTGGCCGTCGGGCCTGACCTTGGCCCCCGACGAAAAGTAACCCTCTCTCACATCCCGAGCCCTTCCCGCCCACCCTCTCTCCCTTTCTTCAGAAGAGTGATAGACGGTTGGCACCAAAGGGTCGGGAGGCGATAGACGGTTGGGACCAAAGGTCGGGAGGTGATAGACGGTTGGCACCGAAGGGTCGGGAGGTGATAGGACGGTTAGGGCGAACCAAGGGACGG
>BBFS01000072.1 GCA_001313365.1 Paenarthrobacter nitroguajacolicus JCM 14115 | reverse complement strand
CCCCCCCTTTTTCGTTGTGAGGCCCGCTTTGCGGGGTATTTCGGGGTTTTGGGGTGCAGAGTAGGCCTCGCAACGCACCCCGTAGACTTGGACGGTGCTGGAACAATTTTGGGCTACGGCCTCTACGTCTTACAAAGTGCTGGTGTTCAGCGCCATGGGGCTGATCGCCGTCGGGCTCATCCTGTCCATCGTGGGGAATACCTCCGGCAACCAAGGTCTGGCCATTGCTTCGTTGCCCGTCATTGGCGTTGGCCTGGTGCTCCACGTCGCCGGACTGGTGGTTCGGGGCCAGAAGATCCGCAAGAGCTACAAGAAGTAACCTCTTCACCCAAGCAACCCGCTGCGTCCGGGCGCCGGGGCCGATAGGGTTGGAGCATGAGTATCAATCCGGACTTGCAGGGCCGAAGCTACCCTGCCGCAGAGGTATACGACGTCGGCCGTGAAAAGATCCGCGAGTTCGCAAAGGCTGTAAAAGCCAGCAACCCGGCGCATTTTGATGTTGAGGCAGCCAAGGCCCTGGGCCACAGCGACCTCGTAGCCCCCCCGCCGACTTTCGCCATCATCGTCGCCCAGCGTGCTGACGCCCAGTTGGTCCAGGACCCGGAGTCGGGCATCGATTTTTCCCGTGTGGTCCACGCCGACCAGCGTTTCACGCACCACCGAGCCATCGTTGCCGGCGACCGCCTTGTTGCCGAATTGCATGTTGACGGCGTCCGGGCCATGGGCGGGGGGGAGCGATGATCACCACCCGCTCCGAGATTTCCACCGAAGCCGGCGAAAAGGTCGCCACCACAACCTCGTCCATCCTGGTCCGCGGAGAGGGACAGTAACCATGAGCCCAACATTCGAAGAACTGACGGTCGGCCAGGAAATCGGCACCCGCAGCATTGACGTCACCCGTCAGGACCTGGTCAAGTACGCCGGAGCATCGGGCGACTTCAACCCCATCCACTGGAACGAATCGTTCGCAACCTCCGTGGAACTGCCGGGTGTCATCGCGCACGGCATGTTCACCATGGGTGCCGCAGTGCAGCTGGTGAGCGACTGGGCAGTCGACCCCCCCGCCGCCGTCGTCGATTACCAGACCCGCTTCACCAAGCCCGTCCTCGTCACCGACACCACCGGGACCGATGAGGCCGGTGCTGTCATCGACGTCACCGGCGTGGTGGGAGCGCTCGACGCCGATGCCCGCACCGCACGCATCGATCTCACCGTCGTTGCGGGCGGACAGAAGGTCCTCATGAAGTCGCAGGCGGTTGTGAAGGTCTCTTGAACCAACCGAACACCACTCAACGGCGCGCTACTTCGACTGACATGTCGCGGTGGCGCGCCGCTGTTCTTGCTTCATACGGGGGGGCCAGCGGTATCGCGTTCGCCACCTGGGTTTCCCGCCTCCCTGCCATCCGTGACGGCTGAATCTTACGCCTGGTGGCATCGGCCTCTTGCTCATGTGCATGACGGTGGCCTCGTTCATTTCGATCTCCGCCTCGGGGCTTATTGTGCTGCGGCTCGGTCCCAAGCTGACCACGAGGATCGGCAGCTGCATGGTGGGTGCGGGCCTTGTCATCGTGGGTGTGGGCACCTCTATTGCAGCCAATCCACTGGTGGTGGCCGCAGGCTTGGTAGTCCTGGGTCTGGGTACGGCCAGTTGGAACACTGCGTCCAATGTGGAAGGGGCCTCGCTTGAACGCGAATTGCAACGGCACATCATGCCGCACTTGCACGGAGCTTTCAGCCTCGGAACCGTCGCTGCTGCGGGGTTCGGTGCCTGGGCCGCTGCCATCCATATGCCGGTGTTCTGGCATTTCCTGATCTCGGGTGTGGTTGTAGCGTCATCCGTGGTTACCGCAACCTTCTGGTTCCGTGCGGAAAAGACCGCTGCAGCCACGCACACGTACCGCGCCGAAGAAACCGACACTTTCCAGGATCCGTCCACGGGCCGCTGCCCATCATCTCCGGAGACGCGGCCGGCCCTCAGACGGACGCCGGCAAAGCCGCCGCTCCACTGGATAACAAGCGGCTCGTGGCCCTTGCCTGGCGTGACCGAAGGACTTTGCTGATCGGTGTCCTGGTCCTCGGCTTGGCGTTAGCCGAAGGAGCCGCGGGGGGGACTGGGTTGCACTGGCACTCGCTGACGGTTATGGGCAGTCCGATGCCGCTGGGGGGGCTGTCGGTTATGGGCTCTTCGTCACCTTCATGACCATCGGGCGTTTCACTGGCACTGTCATCCTGGATCGATTTGGACGTGTAGTGGTGATGCGCTGGTGCTCGGCCACCGCCGTCGTGGGCCTTGCGCTGTTTGTTTTTGCTCCGGTTCCATGGCTCGCGTTTGTAGCCTTGGCGGTGTGGGGCCTTGGTGCCTCACTCGGATTCCCCCGTGGGGGGGATGTCTGCCGCTGCCGACGATCCTGTGCACGCGGCGGCCCGCGTGTCAGTGGTGTCCACCATTGGTTACGGCGCTTTCTTGTGCGGACCTCCGCTCCTGGGGGGGCTGTTGGCCGAACATTTCGGCATCCTGCATTCGCTGCTGGCACCCTTGGTACTGCTGGTGGTCAGCTTCTTCCTGGCACCATTGGCCGGTCAACAGAAGGCGAAGTCAGCTCACGCCAACGAAGCCCGTTAGGCTTGATTGGTGACCCAAACGCTGCTTTCCGAACTGACCACTGCTGCCGTTGGCGGCCCCCCCGCGGGCAACTATGTTGAGGCCCGCACCGAGGCAGAAATTATCGACGCCGTCCGGTCCGCCGACGCTGCCGGTGAAAAACTCCTGATCATCGGCGGTGGCTCCAACCTCCTGATTTCCGACGAAGGCTACCCCCCCGGTACCGTTCTCAGAATCGCCTCCGAAGGATTCACCGTGAACTCCGAAGACAGCTGTGGAGGCGTGTCCGTCGTAGTGCAGGCAGGCCACAACTGGGACGCCTGGTGGAACACACGGTGCTTCACGCCTGGTCAGGCCTGGAAGCATTGTCCGGTATTCCGGGAGCGACCGGAGCCACCCCCCCGTGCAGAACGTAGGAGCCTACGGCGCCGATGTTTCACAGACCATTGCAGCTGTCCGCACCTGGGACCGCGAACGCAACGCAGTGCAGACATTCACCAACTCCGAGCTCAAGTTCGGATACCGCGATTCCATCCTGAAGCAGACCACAGTTGAGGGCTCGCCCCGCTACGTGGTGCTGACCGTGGAGTTCCAGTTGCCGCTGGGACGGATGAGTGCCCCCCCCATCAAGTACGCCGAGTTGGCCCGTGTGCTGGGCGTCGAAGCAGGTAAGCGCGCCTACTCCAATGATGTGCGCAGGGAAGTCCTCCGGCTCCGCGCGTCCAAGGGCATGGTCCTGGACTCAGCAGACCGCGACACCTATTCCACGGCTCATTCTTCACCAACCCGATCGTGCCGGCGGAGCGTGCCTCAGCTCTGCCGGAGAACGCGCCAAGGTATCCCGCTGGGGGGGACGACGGACTCGTGAAGCTCTCCGCTGCGTGCTCATAGATCAGGCCGGATTTGGTAAGGGCTTCGGTCTCGAGGAATCCAGCGTCTCCGGTGGGCGGGCTTCCCTGTCCACCAAGCACACACTTGCCATTACCAACAGGGGTTCAGCAACGGCTACGGACATGGTGGCCATCGCGCGTGAGGTGCGTTCCGGCGTCGTCGAGCGTTTTGGCATTGAACTGCACCCGGAACCATTGCTGATCGGCGTCAACCTCTAGCGAGTGCGGCGTTCGGCTATCGGCAGGACCTTGTTGAGCAGCAGGAATGTGAGGCCGCAGCTGACCGCTCCCAACAGGAAGATCTGGCTGAACGCGATACTTTGCGGCGACGGGCCGCTGGGCATGAACAGTCCGGCTGTGGCGAAGCCGACTAAACCCAGGAGCAGGACGATCGCTCCTAGCAGGAAGCTCCGGACCTGGGCTGCGGCTGCCGGGTAGAACCAGGTTCGGGGGGGGCGTCGTCGTCTCGGTCGGCGACGGGCTGGGTGGCGGCAGCGGTTCCGATGAGTAGCGCGGCTGCCGCAGTTGCCACCAGGCTGACCGTCTGAATGGCCTGCATTGAAGGGGAGAGGCTCACCCCCCGGTACCCACCGCCACGATCAGCCCGGCGCCGAGCCCGGCGAGCGTGCAGAACCAGCCGGCGGTAGCCAACCACCGGCTCATCGGCCGCACGAACGGAGCAAGATCACCAAAAAGCATGAACCCATCCTAGGATCTACTGCTGGGTGACGGCTGGGAGGCGCGGCAAGGTTCCCTGTGCTGGCCGGTCCTTTTAGGATGAAGCATGCCTGCAGAGAGAACCACTCCCACTCCGCGCGTCATGGGTCGGTTGCGGCTCGCCAGCCAAGGCCTGTTGGGCAGCGGCTTCACTACAGTTTCGGACGCGGTCCGGTGGATGACGGCCATGCAGGCGCAGGACCTCGGCTCAGCTTTGTGGGCAGTAGGCCAGCGTGTTCCGGGCACGGTTGCGTCGGATATCCGGGCCGCCCTCGACGCCGGGACAGTGGTCCGTTCCTGGCCCATGCGCGGGACACTGCACCTGGTTGCCCCCCCGAGGACCTCCGCTGGATTCTGGGCATCACCAGTGACCGACTGAAGAATTCACTGGCAGCTCGCCACCGTGAACTCGGCATCACGCCCGATGACATCAGCCATTGCCGGGACATCGCGTTCAAAACCACTGAGGTCCTTAAAGCAGGGGGTGCGCCAGGAGCCACACGGGAGCAGTTGTTCCAAGCGTTCGAGGAAGCCGGCCAGCTCACCAAGGCGCAACGTGGCATTCACTTGCTGGGGGAGCCTCTGCCAGCGTGCGTGGCTGGTCCAAGGGCCAATGGCAGGGACCAACGGCAAAGTGGGTGTGCAGCAGTTGTTCGTGCCGTTCAACGAGTGGATTCCGGAGTCCAGGGAGCTGGGACGCGAGGACGGAATTGCCGAGCTGCTGTTCCGCTACTTCCAGAGTCACGGCCCCGCAACCATCAAGGATTTTTCGTGGTGGAGCCAAGTGCCCCTGACGGAAGCACGCAAAGCCCTGAACGAGGTACATGGCCGCCTGTTTGAGCTGCAGTTCGGTGGCACTAGTCACTGGCTCTCGCCGGAGACAGCAGAAATGCTCGACGACGGCGTCCCCCGGCTCGCGCTCGTTCCTGGCGCTCCCGGGGGGGTTCGATGAATTCCTGCTCGGGTATCAGGACAGGGACCTCGTGCTGGCTCCCGAGCATGCGGAATTGGTGGTGCCTGGCAAGAATGGAGTCTTCAAAAGAATCATGGTGTCCGGCGGGGAAGTGGTGGGAACGTGGGCAAGGACCGTGAGCGGGAAGACCATAGGTGTGGTGCCTGAACCATTCACGGGGGCATCTGGGTCCGGCCGCTGAGCGTTCGTTCCAAGCCCAGGGCCGTGCCTACCTGAAGTTCATGGCCGGCTGAACCCGCCGGCAGAGTGCCAGGCAGAACCCCCTAAGACGTGGAAAACCCGCTGTTCCGTTGCTGGGCAGCAACGGAACAGCGGGTTAGCGGCGTGCTAAGCCGGGCAGGGTTAGAGCTTGCCTGTCACAATGTTGAGCATGCGGCGGAGCGGCTCGGCTGCACCCCCCCACAGGAGCTGGTCTCCCACGGTGAAGGCGCTGATGTATTCCGGGCCCATTTCGAGCTTGCGGATACGGCCAACAGGGATGTCCAGAGTGCCGGAAGCGGCCACGGGTGTCAGGTCAGCCATGGAGCTTCCTTGGTGTTGGGAACAACCTTGGCCCATTCGTTGTCCTTGGCCAGGAGATTTTCGATTTCGGTCACGGACAGGTCTTCGCGCAGCTTGAGCGTAAGGGCCTGGGAGTGGGAACGCATGGCGCCGATGCGGACGCACAGGCCGTCCATGGCGATGTGGTCCTTGCCTGCGGTGCCATTGCCGGTGCCGAGGATCTTGTTGGTCTCCACCCCCGGCCTTCCACTCTTCCTTGGACTGGCCGTTGCCGAGATCGGCGTCGATCCAGGGAATGAGGGAGCCCGCCAGCGGCACGCCGAACTGGGTGGCGTCAACGCCGGTGCGCTGGGCAGCGAGGACCTTGTGGTCGATTTCGAGGATGGCCGATGCAGGATCGTCCAGTTCGCTGCTGACCTCGTTGTTGAGGGTGCCGAACTGGTTGAGGAGTTCACGCATGTGCCGGGCGCCGCCACCTGAAGCTGCCTGGTACGTCATGGAGGTGCCCCACTCGACCAGGTTGTTCTTGAAGAGACCGCCGAGGCCCATCAGCATGCAGGAAACCGTGCAGTTGCCGCCGATGAAGTCCTTCACGCCACCGGACAGGCCGGCGTCGATGACATCGCGGTTGATGGGGGGGTCCAACACGATGATCGAGTCGTCGTTCATGCGCAGGGTGGAAGCAGCATCGATCCACAGGCCATCCCAGCCGCGGTTGCGGAGTTCGCCGTGGACCTGTTTGGTGTAGTCGCCACCCTGGGCGGTGACAATAATCGGCAGCTTGGCCAGCGTCTCAATATCGAACGCATCCTCGAGCTTGCCGGCCCCCCTCAGCAAAGGACGGGGGGGCGGCACCTCCTGCGTTCGAGGTGGAGAAAAATACCGGGTTGATGTTGGCGAAGTCGTTCTCTTCCTGCATGCGCTGCATCAGGACGGAGCCGACCATGCCACGCCAACCGACCAGTCCAACGGACGGATTAGCTGCTGTAGTCATTCACCAAGTCTAAACTTTCGGAGCGAACTGCCGCTGTTGGTTACGTCACGCACACACTGCACGACGACGGCACTCGCTGTGGCGGCACCAGGCGGCTGACGCGCGTGGCTAGAGGCTGCCGGCGTCGGGCTCTTGGAGAAGGAGGGCTTTGCGCTTGCGCAGGGCAAAGAAAGCACCAAACGTAAAGACCTGCGTGACAACGATCAGCACGATAATTCCGGCAATCCTGTTGCCGCCCAAGATCATGGTGAGGCCCACAATGGCAGAGATCAGGGCGAAGAGCGGCAGCAGCATATAGCCCAGCACGAACAAGGTTTCAGGTTTTTTCAGCATGCTTAGTCTTCCTGGGTTTCCTGCTTGCGTTCCGGCGCCATGTGGTGAACCGGTAGTTGGTGCCGTTTTTAGCAGTGAGCCAGCTTCGGACGGGGCTACCGCGTCGAAGGTCCAATCCTCACCGAGCTCCGGCGCGAAGGTGTCGCCTTCCAGCTCGGCATCAATAATGGTGACTACGGCCAAGTCAGCGATGCCCATGGACTGTTCAAAGATTTCACCGCCGCCGATAATCCACACTTTCTGGCCACCGGGCGCGAACTGCGATTCCAGCAGTGCCGCATCAAGGGATGAAACCACGACGGCGCCCTGGGCCTCGGGCGTGGACGCCCAGTCAGCGTTGCGGGTCACCACAATGTTGGTGCGGCCGGGAAGCGGACGGTACTTTTCGGGGGGGAAGGACAGCCAGGTCTTGCGGCCCATGATGACGGGGTGCCCCCCCGTGGTGAGCTGACTGAAGTGCTTCAAGTCCTCGGGGAGGTGCCACGGCATGGCTCCGTCCTTGCCGATCACGCCGGACTTGGTTTGAGCCCAGACCAGTCCGATGCCTGTCATACGGGCGCGGTGTCCTGGGTGAAGATGACGCCGGGAAGCTGGGAAGGAGTCTCAGGGGTAGGCATGCTCATACCGCGATCGGCGCCTTGATGGTGGGGTGGTGGCGGTAATCCACAACCTCGAAGTCATCCAGCGTGTAATCGAAGATGGAGTCCGGCTTGCGGAGGATCTTCAACTGCGGGTACTCGTACGGCTCCCGGCTGAGCTGCTCGGCAACCTGGTCAACGTGATTGTCGTAGACATGGACATCACCGCCGGTCCAGACGAATTCACCGGGCTCGAGTCCAAGCTGCTGCGCCACCATGCGCGTCAGCAGGGCGTAGGAGGCAATGTTGAAGGGGGACGCCCAGGAACGTGTCCGCGGAGCGCTGGTACAGCTGGCAGGACAACTTGCCGTCCGCCACATAGAACTGGAAGAACGCATGGCACGGCGGCAACGCCATGTCCTTGAGCTCGGACACGTTCCAAGCCGACACAATGTGGCGCCGGGAATCGGGGTTGGCCGCCAGATTGGTCATCAGCTCAGAGATCTGGTCGATGTGCCCGCCGTCGGGAGTTGGCCAACTGCGCCACTGCACACCGTACACAGGGCCCAATTCGCCGTCGGCATCCGCCCATTCGTCCCAGATGGAGACGCCCTGATCCTGCATCCACTTCACGTTCGAGTCACCGCGCAGGAACCACAGGAGTTCTACTGCCACGGATTTGAAGTGAACCCGCTTGGTGGTGATGAGCGGGAAGCTTTCGGCGAGATCGAACCTCAACTGGCGGCCGAAAACGCTGCGCGTTCCGGTTCCCGTGCGGTCCGACTTGTGCGTGCCGTTGGTCATGACGTCACGCAGGAGGTCTTCATAAGGGGTGGGGATGCTCACGAGTCCAGCTTACTGGGTTCGGCCAGGCGCCCGCGGAGCAGGTCCACGAGCGCCTTAGTCGTCAAACGGCTTGACCTGCTCCACTGACACAACTTTCCGTTCAGATCCCCCCTCGCTACCTGGCAAACAATGACCTCACCCGGCGACAGGTAGGGGTCAGAGGAAGGAAGCAGGTTCCGCAGGGCCTGTGACATGTGCTGGCCAAGCTGCTTTAGTGCCGTGGGCAGGGCGGGGGCGATGCGTACACACAGCGATCGGCACTTGCTTGTCGAACAGGGCCTCAACAGCGGCTGCGGTTTTCTTGGGGGAGCGTTGGTGGGTGTGCTCGGTGAGTGCTTCCACCAGTTTCACCTTTGCTCCGCTGGCCTTGGCATAGGGGGCGATAGTGGCGACACAACGCGCCCAAGGGCTGGTCACAACACGTTGCGGTTTCCACACCTGCAAAAGGCGCTGGACAGCCACTGCCTGCCGTTGGCCCGTTGCTGCCAAGGGGCGGTCGCCCTCGGCTTTTGTCCATGAGGAGCGCGGCTTCGCTTTGGCATGGCGGATCAGTACCAAGGGCCACGTGTCCAGTTCCCCCCCGCGGACGTGGGCCTTCTCGAGGTATTCGAGCGGCTCCACGTCCGTAGGGTTGCTCAGGAAGCTGGCCGCCCGGTCCGGGCTGCACCACATGACGCTGTCCACTTCTTTGCCGTCGGGCCGGAGCTGCGCTCCATTGACCTTGACCGCCCAGTACCGGACCACCTTCAAACCGGCAGCTACATGGTAGTGAATAGCTGGAAGAGGTATGCCCAGTGGTGCCTGTAGGCCTATCTCTTCCCACACTTCACGGGCGGCGCATTCGGGAACTGTTTCGCCGGCGTCGAGCTTTCCTTTGGGCCATGACCAATCGTCGTAACGGGGGGGCGGTGGATCAGGAGAACCTCAAGGGCACCTTTGGTGACGCGCCATGGAATCGCGCCGGCGGCTACAACGGCCACCGGCTCGCCGGGGGTGATCTGTTTGATCTGCCACGGGGGGTATCGCTGTTCAACTGGGTCCTTACCGCCGGGCCGCAGCGCGCTGGCGTGAACGGGAAGCCAGGAGCCAGGACTGCATGTCCAGCAACGGCTTGCCGTCTTCGTCCAAGTGGTGCCTGGTCCAATGTCCGTGATCGTCCAGGTGCCAGCTGGCGGTCCCGTCGTCAACATAGCGGCGCAGCAGGTCCATGACAGTCGCTGTGTCTTCCTTGCTGGCGAGCTGCACCAGTGCCTCTACGCGGCGGTCCAGGTTGCGGTGCATCATGTCGGCGGAGCGATGTACACCAACGGATCGCCACCGTTGCCAAAGGCAAAGACGCGTGAGTGTTCAAGGAAGCGACCCAGGACGGAACGGACCCTGATGTTTTCGCTGAGTCCGGGCACGCCAGGGCGCAGGGAGCAGATGCCGCGCACCACGACGTCAACCTTCACGCCGGCCTGCGAGGCCCGGTAGAGGGCATCGATGATGGCTTCGTCCACCATGGAGTTGACCTTGATCTGTACCAATCCGGGAGCGCCGGCCTGGGCATGGCGGATTTCGGCTTCAATCCTGTCCATCAAGCCGGCCCGCACCGATCGCGGCGCAACGAGCAACCTCTTGAACGTGGACTTTGGGGGGGCGTAGCCGGAGAGCTGGTTGAACAGCTTGGAGAGGTCTTCTCCCACTTGTTCGTTGGCGGTCAGCAAGCCAAGGTCTTCGTAATAGCGGGCTGTGCGCGGGTGGTAGTTGCCGGTGCCGATGTGGCAGTAGCGCCGCAGTCCGTCCACTTCCTGGCGGACCACCAGGGACAACTTGCAGTGAGTCTTCAGGCCGACGATGCCGTACACCACGTGAACGCCCGCTTGTTCGAGCTTTCGCGCCCAGGAAATGTTGGCTTGCTCGTCGAAGCGGGCCTTGATCTCCACGAGGGCCAGGACCTGTTTGCCTGCCTCAGCGGCATCGATGAGAGCGTCAACGATGGGGGGGAGTCACCCGATGTCCGGTACAGGGTCTGCTTGATGGCCTGCACCTTGGATCCGCTGCAGCCTGCTCCAGGAAGGCCTGAACGGAGGTGGAGAACGAGTCATACGGGTGGTGGAGCAGGATGTCCCTGCGGCGCATCGCTGCAAAGACGTTGGCGGCCTTCGAAGTCTCGGACTCGTTGAGGTAGCGGGACGTGTGCGGGACATGCTTGGGGGTAGTGCAGGTCAGCGCGGTCAATGGCGCTGATAGCTGACAGTCCCCCCCGGAGGTCCAACGGCGCGGGAACCGAGTAGACCTCGGACTCTTCAACCCCCGAGCTCACGGATCAGCAAAGCCTTGATGTTCGGGTTGATATCGGTGGTGACCTCGAGGCGGACCGGCGGGCCAAACCGGCGGCGCAGGAGTTCCTTCTCCAAGGCCTGCAGGAGGTTCTCGGCGTCGTCCTCTTCTACTTCCAGGTCCTCATTGCGGGTGACGCGGAAGGTGTGGTGTTCCAGGACTTCCATGCCGGGGGGGAAAAGCTTGTCCAAGTGGACAGCGATGACTTCTTCCAAGGCGATGAAGCGGGCTACGCGGCCGGGAATGGCGCCGGCGCGCGGTCCGTCCACGGAAATGAGGCGGGGGGGAGCTGATCCGGAACCTTGACGCGGGCGAAGA
Organism: Paenarthrobacter nitroguajacolicus JCM 14115; assembly: GCA_001313365.1. The sequence continues at coordinate 13,819 of BBFS01000072.1, read as the reverse complement.
GCTCCTTGTCGCTGATCGGGTTGCTCACGATCACGGCGAGGTTGAGGGAGAGGCCGGAGATGTAGGGGGAAGGGATGTGCGGGGTCCACAGCCAGCGGCGTCAGGATGGGGAAGACCTTCTCCTGGAACATGATGCTGATCCGGTGGCGGGCATCCTCATCCAGTTCATTCCAGTGCATGATGTGGATGTGCTCGTAGGCCAGCGCCGGGCGGATCTGCTCAGCGAAGACCCTGGCGTGACGTTCCTGAAGCCTGTGGGCCTCTTCGCTGATCTGTTCCAGCACTTCAATGGGGCTCAGCCCGGCCGGTGAAGGCACCGCCAGGCCTGTGGCTATGCGCCGCTTGAGGCCGGCAACACGGACCATGAAGAACTCGTCGAGGTTGGAGGCAAAAATCGACAGGAAACCGACACGTTCCAACAGGAAAAGGTCAGGATCTTCGGCGAGCTCCAGCACACGGGAGTTGAAGGCCAGCCAGCTCAGCTCGCGGTCCAGGAAGCGGTCCGGGGAGATGTCGCCTTCGGGCTCCAGGCTCGGTGCGAATTCCGGAATATCGATGCGGTCCTGGGTGGCTCGCGAGGCCGGCACTTCCGATGATCCGAAGCGTGGGGGCAGGGTTGCGCCCTTCGAGGTGGATCCGGCGGTGCCGACGGGGTCCGGCTGCATGGGTTCTCCTAAGCTCAGGACGGGGGTTTCCTCCCACATTACAAGCAATTGCGGTGCTCGAATCCAAGATGTCACCGGCTTTCCGGCAACTGATCCCCCCCTCAGGTTAATTTTTGGTTAAAGGCCCATACATCACGTCGGTGTCCCAGCGAACAAAGCCAAGCTTCTGATATAGAGCTACTGCTGCCTCATTGTCAGCATCAACGTAGAGCATGACGGCGTGCAGGTCCTGGTCCTGGAGGTGCTTGATGCCCGCAACCGTGAGCGCCTTGCCAAGCCCCAAACCCTGCGCCGCTGGAGTCACGCCCACCACGTAGACCTCGCCGATGGCCGGGTGGGGGGGACCTTGCCGGGGATGGACCTTGGTCCAGTGGAAACCCAGCAGCTCGCCTTCAGCGTTCACAGCCAACAGGAAGCCTTCGGGATCGAACCAATCCTCAGCCTTGCGTGCCTCGAGGTCCGCCAGTGTCATGGACCTGTTCGGGTGGTGGGAGAACGCAGCCCTATTGGCTGCCAGCCACGCCTGCTCATCCTGGCCCGGCACGAAGGCGCGGAGCGAAACACCGTCCGGAAGTCCGGCGTCGGGCAGTGCCGCGGTTGAAGACATCAACCGCATCTTCCACAGTTCACGCATCGGACCGTAACCGAACTGCGTGGCCAGTTCGGCGGCGGCCTCATGGTTGCCGTGGGACCATGCGCTTAATCCGTCGAGGCCCCGCTTGCCCTGCAGCGCGCCCAGCAGTCTTCCAGCAACGCCCTGGTTGCGGTAGCTGGGGGTGGACGGCCAACTCCAGGACACCGCTTCCGTCTTCACTTTCAACGACGACGGCGATACCCGCCAGATCCTCTCCGGTGGCCGGATCAGAATCTTCGTCCGGTGCATACAGGACGAAGGACAGGACTGAATGCTCGCCCGAGTCCGCACCGCGCAGCATGACAAACGTCTGTTCGGAGAAGGGCGGATTCCCGTCGGACTCCCCCCCGGCGGCTGCGGCGAGGGTCTTGACGTCCCTGAGGAGTTCAGTGTCCAAAGCTCCGGCAATGATCAGTACGGGCCAGTTTTCCGGGTGCGCGTGACTCATGATGCAAGGCTATACGTCCGGTGCAACCTGATGATTTGATGTCACTGGAAATGGGAGGTAGTCTCAATATCTCGTTCGGCTTTGCGGTTTGTCCGCGAGTCAGTACAGGGGGGGATCCACCAGTGGGGGGTGGCCTCGATACGTTCGACCCGTATGTCCTCCACCAGGAAATGAAAAAGAGGCCAGGATCCGTGTGGATCCTGGCCTCTTTTTTGGTCTGCTTCATCTGTCCGGGTTGCCGCTCAGGCTTCGGACAACTCATCGTCCGGGAGCCGGACAAGGGTGAGCCGGTAGCCCACGTTGCGGACTGTACTGATCAGGTTCTCGTGATCCACGCCGAGCTTGGCCCGAAGCCGCCGGATGTGGACGTCCACTGTCCTGGTGCCTCCGTAGTAGTCGTAGCCCCACACTTCGGTCAGCAATTGCTGGCGGGTGAATACGCGGCCCGGGTGCTGGGCCAGGTACTTCAGGAGTTCGAACTCCTTGAATGTCAGGTTGAGTGGCTGGCCGCTGACACGGGCGGTATAGCTTGCCTCGTCAATCACGACGCCGGCGGCCCGGATTTCGGTCTGGGTTTCCTCTTCGCCGGGGACGGCACGCGCCATGGCAAGCCTGATGCGGGCCTCTACCTCCGCAGGCCCGGCGGAGTCCAGCACAATGTCATCCACTGCCCAGGCCGAGGAGACAGCAGCCATGCCGCCCTCCGTGAGGATCAACATGAGCGGCGCACTGAGGCCGGTGGCTTTCAGCAACTGGGTCAGTGAGCGGGCACCCACCAGATCCTTCCGGGCATCCAGGAAGACGATATCCGTGGGGGTCGGTTTCCAGTAGTGCTGTGGGTTCTGCCGGGAGGATGTGCACGCGGTGGTTCAGCAACTCCAAGGCAGGCAAAATGTCCACCGAAGAGCCGGTGCTGTTCGTTAGGAGCAGGATGTGCGACATAGTTCCTCCAATGGGCTGTACGCGCATCATCGGGCGTCGAAACCGGAGTCTCACCGGTCGGTCACAACGCATTGGCAGCCTCTCCCGTTGTAACGGGATCGCGGCCAACACAGTGCGCTGTTGAAGTCTGAGTATACCCATCAGTGCCTTGCGACACATGGATTCGTGACGGGCAAGCGCTGGAATTACGACATATTGGGTCAGCTTAAGGCAGGATTGTCGAGAGGTCGTAAGGCGCATCGGATTGAGGTCGGCACACAGTGAAGTCTTGGAGCATCGGGGGTATTCGGACTCGTGGCGCTCGCAGCCATCGTGGCCAGCACCTTCGTTTCCCGGGAAGCCATGGTGGGCGCAGGCATCGCGGCGTCAGCGGCTGTCGGGATCGGGTGGCCGCACTTTCTGGCTGTCCCGGCCAAGAAAACGCTGGCGGCCGTCATTGGTCTCGCCGGCGCGGGATCTGCTGTCACCGCTGCTACATGCCGGCGCCCGGATTCCTGGACGGCACACCCGCGTTCGTGGCTCTGGGCGTGATGGCAGTGTTCGTCGTCCAACTGGTCAGGGGCACCGGGCAGGCCCAACGCTTGGAATCCACCCTCGGCTGCTCTGCCGGTGTGCTGCTGAACTGCTTGGCGCGGATGGATCGCCAGTGCCCGGTTCAACGGCGTCAAGGAGATGGTCCTTGTGGCCGGACTCAGTGCCGCGGTGGCCCTGCTGGTGGGAATCATCCGTTGGCCGGACCGGATCGTGGCTCCGCTCGGCGTTGTGATGGCTGGCCTGATGGGACCGCTGGCGGGCCTTGTTTTCTCCGATATCGCCGTGCTCCCGGCCGCTTTGGTTGGCGTGGTGGTGGGTTCCGTCCTTGTTTGCTTCCGGCGGATGACCACCCTCCGGCGGGGGCGCCTCAACATCCCGGCAGCAATCGGAATGGGCGTAGCGCCCGTTTGGGCTGTGGGGGCTTGGCTTACTTCATAGACAAACTACTCATCTACTAACGGTTAGGATTGCATCATGTCTGTACTCGCATTTGAAATCTTCTTCCTCGTTCTCCTTGGTCTGGCCAGCGTCGCCATGGCATGGTTTGCCGGATTTGTCGTTTACCGCCTTTTCAAGGGCCAGAAGTAACCTTCTGATCCTGCAGCTCGACAGAGGTAATCGTTGTGCCTATTGAGATCCCAACAGATCTGACGCCCGAACTCGTCCCTCTTTCCTGGCTCATTGGTGAGTGGGAAGGCCGCGGCCGGCTCGGCAGCGGAGACGAGGATTCCGAGCATTTCGTCCAGCACGTGTCCTTCACCCACAACGGGCTTCCGTACTTGCAGTACCGGGCCGAGACCTGGCTCAGTGACGACGCCGGCGAGAAGTTGCGCCCGTTGACCGTTGAGACAGGGTTCTGGGCGTTGGAGCGGAAGCTTGAAGAGGGCGACGGCGGCCCCGGCCTGATCCCGGCCGACATCGTCCCCCGTCCTCAAGACAGCTGACGAAGTGAGGAGCGTCGAAACAAGGAGGGCGGCTTCGACATCTCAGTGTCGATCGCCCACCCCCGGCGGAATCACCGAGCTTTACTACGGCCAGATCAAGGGACCCCCCCAGATCCAGCTGAGCACCGACATGGTGATGCGTGGAAGCCACTCCAAGGAGTACACGGCGGCCACCCGCATCTTCGGTTTGGTTGATGGCAACCTCCTTTGGCGCTGGGATGTCGCTGCCAGCGGCAAGGCTCTCGAAGCGCACGCCTCGGCATTCCTCCACAAGGTGTCCTGACCCGAGGCCTCACTGTACGTTCCACGGCAACCAGCAGAAGGAGCAGATAGTGAACAACCTCAAACCGGAGGCTACAGCGGGCTTAATGCTGTCTTTTTCAATGGCACGCTGAAGCCCTCGCCGCAGCTCAGCAACACCGACGGCCTGATCAAAATCAGCCGGGACATCATGGAGAAGCAGGGCGTCAGTACCCGCCTCATCCGGACCGTGGACCACGACATCGCCAGTGGTGTGTACCCGGACATGCGCGAGCACGGCTGGAAGACCGACGAGTGGCCTGAGATCTACCCGCATGTCCGCGACGCCGACATCGTTGTGGTTGCAGGGCCCATCTGGTTGGGCGACAACTCATCCATGACCAAGAAACTCATCGAGCGCTTGTATGCCCACTCCGGCGAACTGAACAGCAAGGGCCAATGGGCTTTCTACCCCAAGGTGGGTGGCTGCCTCATCACCGGCAATGAAGACGGCATCAAACACTGTTCCATGAACGTGCTGTACAGCCTTCAGCACATAGGCTTCACCATTCCGCCCCAGGCCGACGCCGGATGGATCGGCCCGGTGGGACCCGGACCCAGCTATCTTGATGAAGGATCGGGCGGGCCGGAGAGTGATTTCACTAACAGGAACGCCACCTTCATGACGTGGAACCTGCTCCACATGGCCAAGCTCCTGCGGGATGCCGGGGGAATTCCCGCCTACGGCAACTTGCCGGAGGAATGGAAAGCGGGCACCCGATTCGATTTCGAAAACCCGGAATACCGCTGACCCGCAAGGACTTCTACTACATATGACTTACAAGAGCCCCCCCTGTTGTCGCGCCTGGCGCCGTTGAAGATACCGGCCTCGATGCCGGCGTCGCGGCCCACTACGGTGAACCACTGCGTGAGCAGCGCGCCCTGGCAACCGGTACCGCCGTCGTCGATCTTTCGCACCGTGGCGTGGTGACCGTGAGCGGCCCGGACCGGCTCAGCTGGCTGAACACCCTCTCCTCCCAGCAGCTCACGAATCTCCAGCCGGGCGTCGCCAGCGAACTGCTGCTGCTCAGCGTCCAAGGCCGCATCGAGTTCGATGCCCGCGTTATTGACGACGGCAGCACCACGTGGCTGATCGTAGAGACCGCCGAGGCCGCCCCGCTTGCTGAATGGTTGAACAGGATGAAGTTCATGCTCCGCGTCGAGATCGACGACGTCTCGGAGCAGTGGGCCGTGCTGGGCGCCACCAAGCCGGTGGAGCAGCTGTCCGGCCGCCTGGTGTGGGAGGATCCGTGGCCGCACGTGAGCCCTGGGGGTTACGCGTACAGCATCGTCCCGGAAGAATCGCATCCCGGACTTGAACGCCTTGGTTCGAGTACCTCGTACCGGCCAGCGAGTTGGCTGAAGTCGTGGAAGGCCTCCCCCCCTTGGCAGGTGCCATGGCGGCAGATGCCTTGAGGATTGCAGCGTGGCGGCCCCGCCTTGGCGCTGAGACTGATGAAAAGACAATTCCCCACGAGCTGGATCTCTTGAGGACCTCGGTGCACCTGAACAAGGCTGCTACAAGGGCCAGGAGACCATAGCGCGTGTCCACAACCTTGGCCACCCGCCCCCGGCGCCTCGTGTTCCTCCAGCTTGATGGGTCACAGCACACGTTGCCGGCCGTTGGCAGCGTCGTATTTGTCGGGGGAGCGCAAGGTAGGTACTCTGACATCGGTGGCGCAGCACTTTGAAATGGGACCCGTTGCTCTGGCCGTGATCAAACGGTCCGTTTCGGCGGAAGAAACCCTGACGGTGATGGACGGCGAGGAGCCTTACATCGCAGCCCAGGAAGTGATCGTCGCCCCCCCCGACGCCGGCCAGGTTGTCGGGCGCCAGACCGGATTCCTGAAGGGACCCCCCCACCGATGACCCAAGCTACAGGCCCCCCGACGACGAAACGCTGGCCTTGGCCCATGCCTTGTTCGATGCTGCCCGCGAAGGTGACACAGAACTGCTGCGTGGCTACTTGAACGCCGGCGCTCCTGCCACGTTGACGAATGCCGCTGGTGACTCCCTGCTGATGCTGGCGGCCTACCACGGGCATGCGGAAGCCGTGCAGCTGATCCTCCATCACGGTGCTGACGTAAACGCCGCGAATGATCGAGGACAGACCCCACTCGCCGGAGCTGTCTTCAAGGGATACACAGATGTGGCGCGGGTCCTGCTGGACGCGGGAGCAGATCCCGACGCCGGAACTCCCACCGCACGCGAGGCCGCCTCGATGTTCGCCCGATCGGAGATTCAAGCCCTCCTGGGCTAAAGCAGGTATCACGAGGGGAGCCCGGTCGCTGTGCGGCCGGGCTTTCCTGCGGCCGGGCTTTCTTGCGTCCGGGCTTTCTTGCGTGCCGGATACTCCACGTGGAATAGTTGTTGTGGAATATTTGATGGGGAAGAAGGTCATCGTGCCGAAAATCGCGGAACTGACGCCGCTCGGTGTCGCTTCACTGGCGCTCCTGGCAGAGCAACCCATGCATCCGTACGAGATGTACCAATTGTTGATGGCACGCCATGAGGACCGCCTCGTCAAAGTCCGCCCCGGCACGCTTTATCACGCAGTGGGCCGGCTGGCGGAAAGCGGGCTTGTGGAGACCGCAGGAACGGAACGCGAAGGCAACCGTCCCGAACGGACCACCTACAGGATTACCGCCGCCGGACATGAGGCCCTCGATGCGCGGATTCAAGACATGCTCTCCACGCCCGTCAACGAATACCCCCGTGTTTCCCCCACGCAATCGCCGAAGCCCATAACCTTCCCGCGGCTGTGGTGATGGAACTGCTGGCGGAGCGCCTGGTAGCCCTCGGAACCGATCTCGACTTCCTCGTTCATGCCGAGCAGCCGTGACGGCCAAGGGGCTGGATCGCAAGTACTGGATCGACATTACGTATCAACAAGCAATGCGCCGAACGGAGATCGCGTGGATCCGCGAACTCCTCGAGGAGTTGCGCAATGGGCGCCTGCCCTGGGATGAACCCCCCCGGCCAACTCCAACCGAACTTTCATACAAGCCAAAGGAATCCCTTGGAAAACGTAGCTAAGCCGTGGCCCGCCCTGTGGTCACTGGTGGTGGGCTTCTTCATGATCCTCATCGACACCACTATCGTGTCGGTGGCCAACCCTCGGATCATGGAGGGCCTCAACACGGACATCAATGCCGTCATTTGGGTTACCAGCGCCTACTTGCTGGCCTATGCCGTGCCGTTGCTGATCACTGGCAGGCTGGGTGACCGCTTCGGGCCCAAGAACCTGTACCTGATCGGTTTGGTTGTCTTTACGCTCGCTTCGCTGTGGTGCGGACTCTCCGGCGACGTCACCATGTTGATCGCGGCCCGGGCAGTCCAAGGCTTGGGTGCGGCCATGATGACTCCCCCAAACCATGGCCGTAATTACGCGCATTTTCCCTCCGGACCGCCGTGGTGCAGCCATGGGGGGGTTGTGGGGGGGAGCCACAGCCGGCATGGCTGTGCTGATCGGACCGATCCTCGGTGGCTTGCTCGTGGACAGCCTCGGCTGGGAGTGGATCTTCTTCGTCAATGTCCCCATCGATCGTGGCTTCATCCTGGTAATGCGTTTCGTGCCGAAACTGACCACGCACAGCCATACGTTCGACGTCGTGGGCGTGGTGCTTTCCGCCGTCGGCATGTTCCTGCTGGTCTTCGGCATCCAAGAGGGTCAAACGTACAAGTGGGGGGAACAGTCACAGGCTTCGTTTCCGTGTGGGGGGGACTGATCATTACAGGACTTGTGGTCCTGGTGCTGTTTGTCGCCTGGCAATGGCTCCTTGAACGCCGCGGCGGGGGGGAACCCCTGCTGCCGCTTGGCCTGTTCAAGGACCGCAACTTCTCCTTGGGCAACACCGCCATCATGGCGGTTGGCTTCACGGTGACCGCCTTCCCGCTGCCCACCATCTTCTACTACCAAACCGTCCGGGGGGGCCTGACGCCGACGCAGTCTGCGTTGCTGATGATTCCCATGGCCGTTATTTCAGGTGCGTTGGCCCCCCCGTTCGTGGGCAAGCTCATAGACCGTGCCAACCCGCGCTGGTTCGCATCCTTCGGCCTCGTCTGCCTGGCCGGGGCTCTGTTCTGGACGGCGTCCCTGCTGGGGGGGCCGGATACTCCCATCTGGATGTTCCTGCTGCCCAGCGCACTGCAAGGTGTTGCCAATGCCTTCATCTGGGGGGGGCCGGTGTCCAACGCGACCACCCGCAACCTGGAACCACGCCAGGCAGGGGGGGCCGGTTCCGGCGTCTTCAACACCACGCGCCAAATCGGTGCTGTCCTCGGTTCGGCTGCCATCGCCGCCCTCATCCAGTCGCGGCTCGCAGCGGAGTTGCCCGCAGCTCCCGCCGGGGCTCCTGTTGGCGAAGCCTCCATGGGCGGAGTGTTGCCGGAAGCGCTCCACGCGGGATTCTCGACGGCGATGAGCCAGTCCATCTTGTTGCCCGCCTGCGCGATTCTGCTGGGTGCCGTGGTGGCGTTGTTCTTTGGCAAGCCGAAGTCGGTCAGCGGTTGGGGTGGGGGAAGCGGCTGGAGAGCCGGCCGTACAGGAAACTGTCCGGAAGTAGCATTTGTTCGGTGTCGGGACCAGCCCGCTTTTGGGCTGGTCCTGCCCTTTTTAAGCGCTGTTCCAGCCCTCTATTTGCCCAAAGCAGGGCCGGTTCGGCGCTTTGTCAGCCGAGGAGCACGCTCGCGTGAAGCCCGCCGGTGGCAAAGCCAAGGCTGCGGGCCATCGCGAGCGCTCCGGTGTTGCTGACATCGGCCTTCCATTGCAGGGTCAGCCGGATGCCAGGGCCTCGTGCGCAGCGATGGACGCGGCCAGGTGCCCACGCCGCGTCGTCGCCAGGGAGGCGCAACCAGGACGCCCATGTTGGCCAGGATGCCTTCCCACTCGGCGTAGGCTCCGCAGGCCACGGGCGTAGGCTGGTCCTCTTCGGGGGGGTGCATGATAGTGAAGCGATGCTCGAGCCTTGCAACCCGACTTCATTGACGTCATCCGGCGGGCATAATCCCTCCAGGCTGATTGCTTCGGGGGGTTGCCCTGCGAAACCGTGAGTTCGTCGGACGGCTGCTTGAGCGGTAGATCGTCCGCAAAGAACAAGGCGGATGACCCCCCCAGGCCGTGTCCGCCGTGTGACCGGGTGATGGTCAGCAGCGTCACGTGCTGAGCGAGCTCGGTGTCCGGAATTGGCGCCGCCGCATCCAGCGCCCACTGCGGCCCCCCCACGAGCGCCGAGACGCCAAAGAGGCGCAGGAAAACCAAGGCCCGCGCAGAATCATCCACACGGGTAATGCGGTTGCCGGGTTCCCCCCCTGGGTCTACCGCAGAAGCGGTGAGCCGGGCAGCCGCGCTGGCGAAAGCGTCGTCGTCGAGCCCCCCCAAACGGCGAGCCCACGCCAGCTGGATAATGGCAGCAGACGTGGGCTCTAGAGTCATGGATTCAGCCTAGCCGACTAGCCGAACAGCACAGACGCTTCGTCGTAGCGGTGTTGCGGCACGGTCTTGAGCTTGCCGAGAGCTTCCTCGAAGCCCACGTGGGAGATGTCCGTCCCCTTCAGGCCACCATGGTGCCCCCCCAGCGACCTTCCACCACGGAGTCGATGGCTGCCATGCCCAGGCGCGTGGCCAGGACGCGGTCGTAGGCCGTGGGGACGCCACCACGTTGGATGTGGCCGAGGATGGTGGCCCGGGTTTCGATGCCCGTGCGCGCTTCGATTTCGGGGGCGAGCTGATCAGCGATGCCGCCAAGGCGGGGACGGCCGAACGTATCCAGGCCACGCTCGGAGTGCGGGGGACTCCATGTGGTCCGGAACGAAGCCCTCGGCAACCACTACCAGCGGCGCACGGCCACGGTCGTGGGCTTCCTGGACCCATTCAGTGATCTGTTCGATGCTTGCCTTCTGCTCCGGAATCAGGATGGCGTGGGCCCCCCCGGCTGCCATGCCGGCATGCAAGGCGATCCAACCGACGTGGCGGCCCATGACTTCGGCGATCATGCAGCGGTGATGGGATTCGCCGGTGGTTCGCAGCCGGTCGATGGCCTCAGTGGCGATCTGGACAGCGGTATCGAAACCGAAGGTGTAATCAGTGGCGTCAAGGTCGTTGTCCACGGTCTTGGGGGACGCCAACAATCTTCAGGCCCGCGTCGGTGAGGCGCTTGGCAGCTGCCAGTGTTCCCTCGCCCCCCCGATAGCGATGATGGCGTCGATGCCAAGCGTTCCATGTGTGCCTTGATGACGTCCGGGCCACCGCCGTTTTCAAACGGGTTGGTGCGGGAGGTGCCCAGAATGGTGCCACCCTGCTTGGCGATACCGCGGACCATGGTGCGGGGGGGGATGTCGATGACATCACCTTCAACTACACCGCGCCAGCCGTCGCGGAAGCCACAAACTCCTGGCCGTGGATGGCAATGCCCTTGAGGACTGATCCCCCCCGGATCACTGCGTTGAGGCCGGGGCAGTCGCCACCGCTGGTAAGAATGCCAATTTTCATGTTTGCTCACTCATGGCTTGGAGGAATACGTGCAGAGCGCCACGCTGAGCTCCCAATGATTGTAGACGCGCATGTGGGGTGGGACACAAATGGTTACTTTTGACCCTGGCCGTGCGGTATTGGAAACCTGGCTGAAAACAACGAAACGCCCCCCCGCCAATTGGCGGGGGCGTTCCATTGTTTCGGCTGGCCGTAACCGGCAACTACCGGGAACGCTGGCTGATGAAGGATTCGAGCGCGATCTTGTTGTTCTGGTCCGGCAAGATGAGCCAGCCCAGGATGTAGGCCACGAATGCGGGGCCGGGCAGCAGGCAGAAGAGCAGGAAAGCGACCCTGACGTACGCTACGTCGACCCTGAGCTTTGCTGCGATTCCGCCGCAGACTCCGCCGAGCCAGCGTTGCGGACCACGCTTCAGGCCGAAGCCCCTGACGATGCTGAAGAACTTGTCCATGGCTACACCCTTCCCTGTTGCGGTTGCTTTGTCACGTTGCTGCTTCGAGTCACTTCGCCGGGCTCTTCGTGGTGCCGGAACCCTTACGGCCGAGAGGAGACCACCCACGACCAAGGCGGCGCCGGCGCCGATCATCAGCCGATCAGGACATACGTACCGTTCAGCGTGACCCAACCGAGTGTCGAGATGACGATTAGGGCCGCCAGGGCGATCACAATCAATCCCCCCCACACCACTGTGCCGATCCGGGCCTGGTGGGGTTCGTCGTCGTCCGCGTGCTCCACCTTGAAGCTGGGCTCCAACGGTGGCGTGAGCGGGATCTGCTGAAGGCTCGGCTTTGGAAGGGCCTCCGTGGGGCGGGTTTCCTTGGGCAGTGGCTCGGTTGCTTGGGCTTCGCGTGCCTTGCCTGGCTCGTTGGTGCTCATATCAGTTTCCTTCCTGGATGGTCACGTTGCTGAACGTGCCGTCAATTTCCACCACGAGGTTGGCTCCGGGCTTTTCTGTGTTGTAGAGGGTCCTCTCGTCCTGCAGCCGGCCGCCCCGGTCCGTGCCGCGTTCGTTGAGGTTGCCGAATGTCATGTCTGCCCGGACCTCAACGGGGGGGACGTCATCGGGAATGACCACGGTGACGTTGCTGGCTGTGGCATCAACCGGAATCAGGACCTCGGAAACCAGCGGGGGGGTGTCATGGTGATTTCGCTCAGGTCCACCACACCTTGTGCCCCGGTTACATCGATGCCTTGCCGTGCCTGCTCCAGACTGGTGGGCGCCCAGTTCACGTCATGGAAGGTGAAGCGGTCACCGTCCCTGGGGGGGACCACATTGAAGATTCCGCCGATGATCAGGGCGGCCACGGCGAGGAAGCCAAGGAAGCCTGACGTCCGCCCACGAAGTCCCGCGATGAGGATGCCCAACCCGAGTACGGCGGCACCGGCAGCCCACACCACGGCGTTGCCCGAGTTGCCCAAATCGATGACGTTTCCGGCGTCGAGCGCTTTCAACGTGCCGCCGGCAAGAAGTGCCGCACCGGCTGAGACCGAAACGATCGCAGCCCCGGGTCCCCTGCGCTTGGGAACGGCGGGCTTTGGCTGCCAGCCTTGCGGGGGGGAGTGGAACCGTAAGGAGGACGCGGGCCCGAAGCGTGGACGGTCCTGAGGGGGGGCCGAACGGCCTGACGGGGGAACCGGGCCGGAACCGTAGCCACCTGCCGGGCCGTAGGCACCGCCTGCGGAAGGAGCTCCGTAGGTTTTGCTGCCGGGCTGGCCACTGCCGTAGACAGGCACACCGGTGTTAGTGCCGGTGGTCGTGGTGGACGCGAAGGACGTGGGCGTACCGTAGGCAGCTGTGCTGCCGGAAGAGTACGGCGTCGCGGAGTAATTCTGATGGCCCACAGGTGGAGTTCCCTTCGAAGCTTTGTTGCGTTGAACCAGGAAGTAGATGAGGTAGAAGACGCCGCCCATCCAGAAGAGCGTCCAGAACAGCCCGGGCAGTCCATCCCAACCCCAGCCCCAGAAGCCGCGGCCCAGGCTGGGCAGGCCGATAATGGTGGTGATCAACGCACCGGTCATGCCCCCTGACCATCGGCCCGCGGCTGCTTCCTGCACGTGGATGCGGCCGTCAGGCTCCGGGAGGAGCGCCCAGGCTACGCCGTACAGCAGCACGCCGACGCCGCGAACAGTGCCAGGACAATGAAGATGCCCCTCACAATCAGGGGGGGTCGATGCCGAACCGGTGGGCCACTCCGCTGGAGACGCCGCCGATCCAACGGTCCGGTCCCCGGCGGATGCCTTGGTCACGGATCCAGTCGAAGAAGTTCTGCTGGGAGGTTGCAGGAGCGCCGCCGGCTTGCGGATAACCGCCGCTGGCGGCACCGGTTCCCGAGGGCACGCCGGCTTCATCGGGTGCCGCGGAAGGTGCCCCCCGAAGGTGCCCCCGGACGTGGCCCCCGGATGTAGCGCCAGGGGCGCCGGTGGAAGCGCCGGTGTTGGCGCTGGAGCCGGATTCGCCGGCGGTGCCTGGCGTTCCGGGTTCCTCTGGGTTCATGCTGTTCGCGTTCATACTTCGATCCTGCCGCCCGGGCCATCCTTCCCTCTACTGGGGGGGATACCCTGATTGATCCCTGAGGGACCCCCCCCGAACAACGCCGGTTTCCGGTCCGGGGCACCCTGATCCGTGTTTGGATTGGTACATGACAACCGTTGTGCAACGCCCCCCCACGCTGGTCCGCAGCAGCGACCGCATGATCGCGGGCGTTTGCAGCGGTTTGGCCGATCATTTGGGCTGGCCGGTCAAGTTCGTCCGGCTGGGGATGATTCTGGCCTGCTTCGCCGGTGGAGCAGGCGTGGCCTTCTACGCGTGGCTGTGGACCATGGTTCCCACCGCGGACGAGAACGCCAAGCGCAACGCCCGC
>BBFS01000071.1 GCA_001313365.1 Paenarthrobacter nitroguajacolicus JCM 14115 | reverse complement strand
GTTGCCGCTGAGCGCTTCCGGTAAGCGGGCGCTCCAGTAGCCGCCCGGGGGCGGCGTGGTCGAAGGCGAGCATGCCGTCCGCACCTGCGCTGACGAGGACCGTGCGGGCACCCATGTCGATCAGGGCGAGGGCGGCTGCTTCAAGGCTGGACTCGCCCGTTGCTTCGGCCAGCTCATGATGGTTTGGTTTGAGGATGTCGGCGCCGGCTTTGGCCGCAGCGATGATCCCGGGGCCGGAGGTGTCAATGATGGCCGGGACACCGGCGTCGTGGGCCAGGCGCACCAGTTCCGGGTAGAAATCCGCGGGAGCGCCCGGCGGCAGGCTTCCCGAACCGACCAGGACGGAGGCCGGCAGGTTTCGGTTCCCGCTCACGGCCTCCACTACGGCGATACGCAGTGAGCGCCAGTCATCCGGCAGAAGGGCCTGGCCCTCCTCGTTGAAGATGGACGTTTCCCCTGCAACGGTGTCCACCAGCGCGATGCTGCGGCGGGTTTCAGCTGCGACTCCCACCAGGGTGTGCGGCACGCCGCTGGTCCATAGTTCAGCCGCGAGGGTCTGCCCTGCCGCACCGCCGGTGGGGGGGGCAATGGCGAGCACGGGGGTACCCCCCCAACTGGTGAGTGACACGGGCTACGTTGATGCCTTTGCCTCCCGCACGGCTCAAGGGCGTGGGTACCCGGTGGCTGGAGCCCTCGATGATTCCGTGGACGGTGTAGGTCATGTCGATGGCCGGGTTGGGAGTGACGGTAATAATGCGGTTCACGTTGGCTCGCTTCATCGTGTGCCTCCCAATAGTGCCCGGGCGTTCAGTGCCGCGCCGAGCAAGCCGGCGTCCTGCCCCAGTTGGGCACGGATGAGATGGGGGGCCTGCGCTGGAAGTCCAGGATGGCGTCAACCCGCTTACGGAGTGGCTCGAGCAGCTCGTCGCCTGCTTCAGCGAGGCCGCCGCCGATCACCACGGCTTCTGTTCCCATGATGTTCACGCACTGGCAGATAGTGAAGGCCAGGGCATCAACGGCTTCACTCCAGATTCGGGCCGCGAGCGCGTCGCCGGCTTTGGCCTTGAGCAGGACGTCGCGGGCACCGTTCACGCTGGTGCCCGATGCCCGGTGGTAACGCTTGGCAATTGCGCCTGCTGAGCCACTGCTTCCAGGATGGTGGAGCCTGTGGCGTCCGGCCCGGCGTCGGGGGTCCGGGACCTGGGCGTGGCCGAGTTCCCCCCGGCGAATCCCCCTGCGGTAACGGCCTTGCCGCCCGAGAACACAGCTGCGGCGATGCCGGTTCCCACCACCATCACCACAACATCGTTGAACTCTTTGGAACCGCCAAAGCTGTGTTCCACAGCTGCAGCGGACCGGACGTCGTGATCGAACGCGACGGGTATGCCGAGCCGCTTTTCGGCTTCGGCTTTGAACGGGAAGTTGCGCCATCCAAGATTGGCGGAGTAGACACCCACTCCGGCCACGGAGTCCACGATTCCGGGGGACGATGATGCCTGCTGCCTTGGCGGGGGCTTCCGGAAACTCCGAGGCCAGCTCGGCTTTAAGCCCAGCTAGCCTGTCCAGGACCGCTTCGCCGGGGCGGGCCGGATCCAACGGCGTAGGGACGCGGCGCATGCCCAGGACGGTTCCACGGGCGTCCACCAAACCAGCTTGATGTCCGTCCCGCCAACGTCGAAAGACAGGACCGGTGATTCTGCGGCTCCGAGAACCATGATCGACTGCCTAGGCCGAGGCGTCGAGAATAACGGAGCGCGTCAAGTTGCGGGGGGGCAGGTCCGGATTCAGCCACGGACGCGTGCACGCTCCAAGGTGACTTTGTGAACACGTGCCAGTTCGGCCAGGGGGGGTGCTTATCCGTGTGGATGTAAAGGGCGCCGGTGACGGCCATGTCGCTGTCCAAACCCTCGGGCTGGGTTCCGAACAGCCAGGTGACCCGGCCGGGGGGGGCAGCGATGGAGATAGGGCCGTGGCGGTATTCCATGGCAGGGTATGACTCGGTCCACCCCTGCACGGCTTCGCGCATTTTCAAGCCGGCTTCGTGGGCCAGCCCAACCGTCCAGCCGGTGCCGAGGAAGGTGAATTGCTCGGCGTCCAGGAGTTCCTGGGAGACCACTGCCGTCACTGCGTCACGGGCATCCTCGATTGCCTGCTGCACATCGATGCCAAGGCTGGTCAGCATGTAGACCAGCGCCGTGGTGGCGAAGCGGGTCTGCACCACGGAGCGCTCATCGGCGTAGTGGAGGCCCACCACGGTGTCTGCCAGCTCGACGATCGGTGAGGAGGTGTCACCGATGATGGCCACGGTGGGGACAATCCCCCCCTTCAACTCAGCCAGAATCTCGAGCACCTCAGTGGTGGTACCCGACCGGGTGATGGCCACAACGGCGTCGTACTGGCGATCGGCGCTGTTGCTGTTCAGGAAAGCCTCCGACGCGGCGAACGCATCGGTGACCCCCCCTTACCGGCGGATTCGCGGGCAGCGGCGTAGCTCTGGGCCATGAACACGATGTGCCACAGCCGATGACGCAATGCGCTTGCCGTCCGCTGGAAGCAACTGCTCCGTACGGGCCTGGTCCACGGCGCGCTGCCAAACCTCGGGTTGGGAAACCAGCTCTTCTTCCATGAAGGCGCCCAGTGTGTTCTCGCTCATCGTGTGTTCCGCTCCCGCTCAGCTTAATGACGTTTTCTGATCTATAGAAACACTAAACGATCATTTTCGATCTCACAAGGATCATCCGAGTGCAAAGACTGCACACTAACTGCGCGTTACCGGTGGGGGGGAGCGTGAAACCCGATAAAGAAGGGCTGCGTTCCAACTGGAACGCAGCCCCCTCTTTCTTGTTCTTAACTTGTCCTTAGACAGCCCGGACGCCGGCCCGCCACACCGAATGCGTCAACGGAATCCCGGGACGGTACGCCAGATGCGTGGCCGACGGAGCCTTCAGCATGTGCAAATCCGCGCGATGTCCGACGGCGAGCGAACCCACCGCCCGCTCGCCGTCGACGTCGTTCCCGGCCTCACGGCCCAGCGCCAAAGCGCCGCCGTACGTCGCCGCACGGACGGTTCATGAACGCTCAGGTGCATCTGAAGCACAGCCGTGGTGACGCAGAAGGCCATGGAGCTGGTGTACGAGGTCCCCGGGTTGCAGTTGGCCGCAAGGGCGATTTGAACACCGGCGTCGATCAGTTCACGGCCTGGCGCCAGGGGCTGCCGGGTGGACAGATCACAAGCAGGAAGGCAGGTTGCGACGGTACCGCGATTGCCCGTGCCACTGGCCGGTCCCAGCTTTCCCACGTTTCCGCGAGTGCCGCGATGTCCTTTTCCGAGAGATAGTTGACGTGGTCCACGCTCGCAGCCGCAAACTCAACAGCCAGCGCCACTCCTGGGCCCTCCCCGAGCTGATTGCCGTGGACCCTGAGGCCCAGCCCGGCGCTGCGGGCAGCAGTGAGGACCCGACGCGACTGGTCCTCCGTGAACGCACCCCCCCGCTCGCAGAAGACGTCAGCCCAGCGGACATGCGGCAGGACTGCTTCCAGCATGGGGGGGCCACACACCAGGTCCGTATACTCCTCAGGATCGGAGCCGTTCGGAACCAGATGCGCGCCCAGATAGGTGACCTCGTCCACTTCGGCTGCTGCGATGCGGGCGCTGCGGGCCTCGTTCTCCACGTCCAACCCGTAGCCGGTCTTGCTCTCCAAGTACGTGGTTCCTTGCGAGACCGCTTCGGCTACACGGTCCCGCACGAGGCGGGTAAGTTCGTCGTCGCTGACGCTGCGCGTGGCACCCGTGGTGACGGCGATCCCGCCTGCGCTGTAGGTTTCGCCGGCCATGCGGGCCTCGAACTCGGCAGTGCGGTCACCTGCGAAGACGAGGTGCGAGTGCGAGTCAACCCAGCCGGGCAGGACAGCGCGGCCTTCGGCGTCGATCCTTTCGTCGGCGGACGGGGCGTCTTTGGCAGTGCCGATCCATGAAATCCGTTCGCCTTCGATCACGATGGCGGCATCCTTCAGGACCCGACGCTCCAGGTCCTGGGTCATCAGTTCGCCGATGTTGGTAATGACGGTGCTGCTTTTGTTCCCGCTCGTGATTCCGCTCATGCCCCTATTGTTCAGCGTCGGATGGACCAGCGTACGGCCGCAAGCTGCTCCGCTGTCCGGGATTCCGGACTGTCCTCCTTCACCTCGCCGAGGATCAGTGCTGCGGCCAGCCCGGCAATGGCGGAGGATGTTTGGAAACCGTAGCCCCCCCCTTGACCGGCGAGCCAGAAGAAACCTGGCGCTTCGGCGTCGAAACCCACTACCGGGATTCCGTCCGCCGCTTCTGTCCTGAGGCCCGTCCAGGCACGGTCCACGGAGCGGATTCCAAGGGAAGTGACCGTGTTGAGTTTGGCGATCAATGTCTCCACGTCCCCCCCGGCGTAGGGTTTCGCGTCCTCGGCTCCGCTGGGCACGGTTTCCGACGGCGAAATCAACACCTGGTTGCCCTCAGCGCGGAAGTAGAACGAGTTATCAGCGGCACACACCATGGGCGTTTCCGGCGTCAGTGGATTCTCAACGTTCACAATCGCCGCTGTCCGGCGGTACGGCTGCAGTCCCAGCTTTTCTACACCGCTGATGACAGCCAACTCGTCCGCCCAGGCACCTGCTGCGTTAACCACGACGCCGGACTGGAAACCCTCCGTACCCGCGCCCAGCTGCCAGCCGCTCCCCAGCCGCTGCGCTGAGTGCACTTTGGCCCCGGTGATGATGTCCACACCCGCAGTTTCCGCCGTTCGCCGGTGCTCCTCGAGAAGCAGGGGGGGCGCGTTGCAGCCGAAAGAGCCGTTATCCAGTCCTGCTGCTGTGAAGGATGCGGGCTTCAGTGCCGGGCACAGCTTCATCGCCTCGTCGTGGGTAATGGTGTGCATATTGCCGCTGGCCTCGGCCTGTACCGTTTCTTCGTCGCCCACCAGCATGAAGCCACGGGGGTGTGAGGATGGGCGTTGTTGCCTCCGCGTCCCGGGCGGCAAGCATTTCGAGGGTGTGGACTGTCAGATCCTGGACCACGGCCGGACCGTAGCTGGGGATCAGTTGCCGGGCAGAGCGGGAGGAAGTGTGGAAAGCCAGGGACTGCTCGGCCTCGACAAGGGCTACAGTGCACTTGCCTGCCAGCGCTGCAGCCAACGAGAGTCCGCCGATGCCGCCGCCTACGATTACCACGTCATAGTTCGAAGCCATGGCTCCATCCTGACAGACCGGACGCTCTCTCACATCCCAAGCCCTTCAGCCGGACCCTCACTCACTTTCGTCAAGAAAGTGAGAGAAGGTCCGCCCCCCCAAACCCGCGGGACGTGAGAGACGGTCCGCCCCAAACCCCAGGGACGTGAGCGAGCGTTGCTTAGGCGACCGCGGCGCGACTCTTGACGAACGCCTGAACGCACGCTTCGACGTCGTCCGCGCTGTGCGCAGCGGAGAGCTGCACGCGGATGCGGGCCACACCCTTCGGCACCACAGGGAAGCTGAAGGCCGTGACGAAAACGCCGTTGTTGAGCATTTCGTCGGCAACCTTTGCAGCAACCACGGCATCGCCGAACATCACGGGGATGATGGCGTGTTCGCCCTCGAGGAGTTCGAAGCTTCTTCGCTCATGCGGCGACGGAACAGCGCTGCGTTCTCGAACAGGCGGGTACGGAGTTCGCCGGACTCCTGCACGAGTTCGATCGCTTTGATGGTTGCCGCAACGATGGCCGGGGCAAGCGAGTTGGAGAACAGGTACGGGCGCGCCTTTTGACGGAGCATCGCCACGATTTCGCCGCGGCCGGAAACGTAACCACCCGAGGCGCCGCCGAGAGCCTTGCCGAAGGTGCCGGTGTAGATGTCTACGCGCTCGGAAACGCCGGCGTGCTCAGGGGTGCCGGCGCCGGTGGCGCCCATGAAGCCGACGGCGTGGGAGTCGTCCACCATGACCAAGGCGTCGTGCTTCTCGGCGAGGTCGCAGATGGCCTCAAGCGGAGCGAGGTACCCGTCCATGGAGAAGACGCCGTCCGTGACGATGATCTTCCGGCGGGAGCCTTGGCCTCAACCAGTTTGGCTTCGAGGTCTGCCATGTCCTGGTTGGCGTAGCGGAAGCGCTTGGCCTTGCTCAGGCGGATGCCGTCGATGATGGACGCGTGGTTCAGGGAGTCGGAGATGATGGCGTCTTCAGGACCGAAGAGTGACTCGAACACGCCACCGTTGGCGTCGAAGCAGCTGGAGAAGAGGATGGTGTCCTCAGTTCCCAGGAACTTGGAGACGCGGTTCTCAAGCTCCAGGTGAAGGTCCTGGGTTCCGCAAATGAAGCGCACGGACGCCATACCGAAGCCGCGCTCGTCCATCGCTGACTTGGCGGCGGCGATGATGTCCGGGTGGTCGGCCAGGCCCAGGTAGTTGTTGGCGCAGAAGTTCAGGACCTTGTTGGCCGGCTCGCCGAGCTGGCCCGCTGCGATGTGGCTGGCCTGCGGGGGAATCGATGTGGCGTTCTGTCTTGAAGAGTCCGGCGCTGCGGATCTCTTCCAGTTCGCCCTGCAGCTGGTCTTTGATGGCTGAGTACATGGTGCTCCTAAAGTCTTTGGGGGGGATCCGTTGGCAGTGCGTTCCGGTTACAGTTCGGTCCAGTCGAGGACCACTTTGCCGCCGGTTCCGTTGCGGGCAATTTCGAAGCCCTTTTCCCAGTCGGCTGCGGACAGTTTGTCTGTGACGACGGCGGAGATGCTGCGGTGCAGCACGGGGGTTGGAGGACAGCATGGCGCTCATGGCGTACCAGGTCTCGAACATTTCACGGCCGTAGATGCCTTAAGCGTGAGCATGTGGGTCACTACCTTTCCCCCCCAATCAATGTCGATGGACTGGCTGGGTAGGCCAAGCATGGCGATGCGGCCGCCGTGGTTCATGTTGTCGATCATCTCAGGCAATGCCGTGGGGTGTCCCGACATTTCCAGTCCGATGTCGAAGCCTTCGCGCATGCCCAGTTCCTGCTGCGCTTCGCGAACGCGCATCTTTGAAACGTCGACTGCAAGGTCCACGCCCATCTGGCGAGCAGCTCAAGGCGCGGTGCGGACACGTCCGTAATCGCGATCTTGCGGGCACCAGCGTGGCGGGCGACGGCGATGGCCATCAGGCCGATGGGCCCGGCACCGGTGATCAGCACGTCTTCGCCGACCAGCGGGAAGCTCAGCGCGGTGTGGACGGCATTGCCGAAGGGGTCGAAGATGGCGCCGAGTTCAGGGGTAACTGACTCGTCGTGGTGGACCCAGACATTGGTTTCCGGGATGACGACGAATTCGGCGAAAGCACCATCGCGCTGCACGCCGACGGAGACGGTGTGGATGCACATCTGGCGACGTCCAGCACGGCAGTTGCGGCAGATTCCGCACACCACGTGGCCTTCGCCGGAGACCTTGTCCCCTACCTTGACGTCACGGACATCCTCACCGATTTCCACTACTTCGCCATAGAACTCGTGGCCGGCTATGAGAGGCGTTTCGATGATGCCCTGCGCCCAGCGTCCCAGCTCTGGATGTGGAGGTCGGTGCCGCAGATACCGGTGGTCATCACACGGATCTTGACGTCGCCGGGGGCCCGCTTGGGGCTCTGGACGTTCGACGAGTTCGAACCCTGCGTGGGGGGGTCCGGATTTGTAGAGAGCCTTCATGGAATTCCTCACTGCCGGGGCTGCTTCACTGCTGCTGAATCCATTAGAGCCCCCACGCATGATTTAGCACAACTAGAATCTTCTCAATCAACGATTTAGTATTTGCTAATGGAAATTCATCAGTTGCAGATGCTTCGCGAACTCGGAGACCTGGGAAGCGTGAAGGCTGTCGCTGAGACTTTGATGGTGACTCCGTCGGCAGTTTCACAACAGCTCGCACTGCTACAGAAATCCGTGGACGTGCCGTTGACGCGCAAAGAAGGCCGGGCTCTGGTGCTCACGGATGCAGGCCGCGTCCTGGCAGAGGCGGGTGCCGCCGTCGTGAACGCCATGGCAGACGCGCGGGCCGCGATCGGCGCCTATCACGACGCTCCGGACGCGCCGGTGAGCGTCAGCGCTTTTCACAGCGCGGGGGGGCAGGCGCTGTTTGCGCCTTTGGCGGCACTGTTGGCGTCCGACGGCGGGAAGTCGCCTCGCCTGCGCCTCTCCGATGAGGATGTGGCCCAGGAGGATTTCCCGGGGTTAGCCGCACGGTACGACCTCGTTTTGGCACACCGCATGGACAACAGCCCGTCCTGGCCGGAAGACAAGGTAGCGGTGATTCCACTCGCCGATGAGCCTCTGGACGTTGCGCTCCCCCGCGGATCACCCGCTGGCATCCCGGCGCGAACTGGAGCCGTCCGACGTCGTGGGTGAATCCTGGGTGACCAGCCGCGACGGCTACTCCCCCCCTGCAGACGTCCTTGCCGCCGTCGTTGCTGTGAGTGGACGACCGGCAGAGGTGCTGCACCGCATCAACGACTATTCGACGGTGGCGGCGCTGGTGTCTGCCGGTGGCGCGATCGGGCTGTTGCCGCGGTTCACGGCACGCCGTGTGTTGGACGCCGGAGTGCTGCTGCGTCCGCTGTCGGGAGTGAATTCGGTGCGCAAGATCGACATCCTGGCCCGGCCGGAGACACTGAAGCGAAAATCGGTCATGACGGTTTGCGAGTCACTTCAAACCGTCATGACCGAGCTTGTCGAACTATCGAGCCCGCGCTCACCCAACTAGGTAGCAGCAGAGCGCGTTTTGAGCGCCCAAAACGCGCTTAAGTGCGACCTACTTGGTCAGTCGCGGACCAGGGCGGGCTGGCCGGCGTCGAAATACTCCACCAGTTCGGCCGGCAGCTCCGGTACCTCGCGGGCCGAGCCGTCACCGCGTAGGGATTCTGCCGCGAGGATGCCGGCCACTACAGCCTGTCGCGCTGCAATCGGGCTTGTCTGGGTCTGGCCGCCGTCGGAGGCAAAGCGCAGGAATTCCTCGATCAACCGGGGATCGGCACCGCCGTGGCCACCCTCGCCATCCTGAATGGTGATGACCTCGTCCGGCGCCGCATAGCCGGACGTCCGGCTGGTCCACACGTTGATGGTTTCCCCCCCCGGTCCATCGCCAAGGTTCTCGATCCGGCCCTTGGTGCCGATGACGGTGTAGTTCCGCCAGTAGTCCGGCGTGAAGTGGCACTGCTGGTAGCTGGCCAGGACGCCGTTATCCAGCACCATGTTCATCATGGAAATGTCCTCGACGTCGATCACCTCCGCCAGGTCCTTCTGCTCGGTGGGCGGCCAGTTGTCCATGGAGAACCAGTCCCCCATGCGCTTGCCGGCGTTGTTGCTGCGGTTGGCCACGTCGCCGTAGACCGCAAGATCTCCGACGGCGGCAACCCGCTTGGTGTATCCGCCGGCCAGCCAGTGGATCACGTCGATGTCGTGGGCACCTTTTTGGAGGAGAAGGGACGTGACGTTGGCGCGCTGGGCGTGCCAGTCCTTGAAGTAGTAATCTCCCCCCGTGCCCCCACAAAGTGGCGGCACCAGACCGCTTTGACGTCGCCGATCCTGCCGTCCTCGATCAGTTGGCGCATCTGGACCACCACGGGCATGTGGCGCATGTTGTGGCCCACGTACAAACGCGTCCCGGTCTCGTAGGCCGTCTTCAGGATCAGGTCCGCAGCCTCCACCGTGATGTCCAGTGGCTTTTCGCAGAAGGTAGGGATACCCGCCTTGAGCGTTCGGACAGCGACGGCGGCGTGCTGGTTATCGGGGGGTCAGGACCAGGACGGCGTCGATCCCGCTGCTCAGCAGCTCCTCAAGATCCCCTGTGACGCGGGCCGACGGGATGCGTTCAGCGGCGTCTGCCCGGCCACGTTCGCTGAGGTCACAAACTACAGTGACCTCGGAGCCTTGGCCGGGCTTGTGGGCGTGCTTCCACAGCCCTGAACGCAGGCCGAAACCCACGATGCCGACCTTCAAATCCTTTTCCATGATGTTCAATTTCCTTCTGCTGATTCCTAGTAAAGCTTGGTTGCAGCGCTGCGGTGCGGCGCCGATTCTCGCACGAACAAGTGCCAGGGGAAGTCGAGGACGCCGGGTGACTCCGGCGCGGGGTGACCTGTTGCCCGCCGTAGGAGCAGCCGGGCGAGTTTGTCGAAGAAGTCAACAGGGCCCACGGTGCTCAGTGACGGTGACATCCGTTCGCCCTCCACGGTGTTGCCCACACCGATGATGTCCACGTCGGTGCCCACGGCGAGGCCCAGGCGCTGGCTGCGTTGATGGCACTTACTGCTGCGTAGTCCGTGGTGGCATAGATGGCGGTGGGACGGTCCGGCAGGCTCAACAGTCGCGTTGCCGCCGCGTAAGCCCCCGCGCTGGTGCCGTCGAACAGGCCCACGTAGTCGTCCCGTTCCTGGATGTTCGCCGCGGCCAAGGCATCCGAGTAGGCCCGGTATCTGGTCCCGCCAGAGGTGCCCGCTGCCGTTGCCGGGGTCAGGCAGGCAATCCTCCGGTGGCCGTGGAGCAGATGCTCCACGGCCATGCGGCAGCCGGTCCGGCGATGGAACGGATGACATCGAAGCCGTCCGCTTGTACCTCTTCGTCAAAGACCACCAGCGTGGTGCCGTGCTCGGCGAGCTTGCGCAGGGCTTCCCGCTGATCAGGACGGACCGCATCCACGAACACAGCATCGGCATTATGAGTACCCAGAACTTTGACCCAATCGGCGTCACCCAGGATCATCGGTGTGACGCCCTGCGGGACTGCCGCCTTCTGAACAGCCTCAATGACGGACAACGACCACGGATCGGACAGCATGGTCAATGACAGGATCACGGTATTCGTGCGTCCCGTCCGGATGGCCCGGGCCGCCTGGTTGGGGGGGCGGTAGCCAAGCCGCTCCGCAGCGGCTTTGACCTTTTCCGCCGTCGGATCCGACACTCCTGGTCCGCCATCACCGCGGCGACCCGAAAGCACGTAGGAAACCGTGGCCGTGGAGACGCCCGCCAGTTCGGCCACCATGCGATGGTCGGCCTGACTCCTGTGCTGCTCGCTTTTGCCATGGTTCCCCCTGCTGTGTTCTTCGTATCTGCGTGTTGGTTCGTTGTTGGTTTGAGGCTAGCTCCTGAATACCGGCGCATTGGGTCCAACGCGGCCTGGTATTCATCGCGCATCTTGTCGCCGCCTTCGCTCTTCCAGCGCTTGACCGCGTCCTTGAGTTCGTCGATCTTGGCGCGGCCGGTAATGATGTCCACTACCTTGTCGCGCAGCTGCTTGGTGATCTTGGCGCCCACCTTGGCGTTGGTGTCCGAGTAGGAACCGTTGGTGGGGGGGTTACGCCACGCGAACTCAAGCAGCTTTTCTTCCTGCTGGCTGACGTACCGTGTGTCGTCGTCGAAACCCGGATTGAAGATGACGTTCTCCGGGCTGGACATGATGTTCAACGCCGAAACCAGGCCGGGCGCATTGGTGGTGCCTGTTTCGGTGCGCGCCGGGTTGCCCGCGGCGTCGATGGTGTAGTCCTGGCCCAGCTCGCCGAAGTTCTTCTGCATGTACTCCACCGTGCCGAACGCGCCGACAGGTAGTTGATCAGCGCCAGCAGCTCGCGGATCTTGCCCTCTTCAGCCTTCTTGAACGGGGGGGTGAAGCCCACGGTTCCGTAGCCCATGTCGTAGACGGGCTTGACCTTGCCGTCTGCACTGAACGGAATCAGGATGTCGAACCGGGCGTCTTTGTTCAGGGCACGGTAGCTGCGGATATCGTGCGGACCCACCACCACTTGGGCTGCCACGCTGCCGTTGGCGACGCGCGACCGGATGTCCGTGGCTTTGGAGTCAGGGTAGAAGACTCCCGCTGCGAACATCTTGGCGGTGAACTCGACGCCGGCCATGTATTCGTCGGTTTCGTACAGGTGGGTGAGGGTGCGGTCCTTATTGACGGCCCAGCTGTTCGGGGGCACCAAACCATTCAGTGACCATGTGGAGGGCATTGATGTACGCGGGTTCCAGCGCGTACTTCTGGTCGCCCGGACGGGTCAGTTCCTTGGCTTTTTCCAAAAATTCTTCGGCACTGGCAGCTCCGAAGCCACCCACCTGGGCCCACATCTCGTGGTTGCCAAGGTACACCTGACCGAACGGGGGTGCTGGGGATGGGAGCTCCCCCCCAGATCTTGCCGTTCACGACGGCGGTCTTCCAGGAATCGGGCTTCAGCGCCGCCAGGTTGGGGTACTCAAGGACAGCGTCACCGGAGAGATACGGCGTCAGGTCCTGGAACTTGGCTTCGAGCATCGGACCGACGTTGGGGATGCCTGGTTCGGCGGAACCCACATCATGTCCGGAAGATCGTTGCTGGCCAGGACAGTGGCGAACTTTGCCGGGTACCCGTCTCCGATGTCTTCGGCGATTTGCAGCTCCAGGTCGCCGCCGAGCTTGGAATTGAGCGCTGCCAGAAGGGATTGTCCTTCAGGCTGCTCATGGTCTCGAAGGTTTCGGTCAGGCCGGTGACCTTGCCCTTGAGCGGCGGCGTTTTGACGGACTGCACAGCAGTGGGCAGTTTGAAGTAGCCGGCCTGGAGGCCCTTGGCGTTGCCCGCGATGTCCGGGGGGGTGACGCCGGTGAATTCCTTGTACGTTGGCAGCTTGACCGACGCGGAGGCAGCTGCGCCTCCGTTGCTCGCGGCTCCGCCACCACCGCAGGCGGACAAACCTGCAGCGGTCACGGCCAGGCCGGCAAGGCCAAGGAAACCGCGGCGGCTGAATCCAGCCTGAGAGGTAGTGCTCGTCATGGCATAACCCTTTCTGGTTACTTGCTTCATTTCTGAGGATTTTGAGTTTCGGTCATTGAGGAGCTGTATCAGCCCTTGACGGCGCTGTGATGACGCCCTTGGCAAAGTGTTTTTGGAGGAACGGGTAGACCATCAGGATCGGGACGAGTGCCACCACCACAACGGCCATCTGGATGGACTGCGGCGGCGGAGTGGTAGTGATTCCCAGCTGGTCCGCTGCACCGCTGCCTTGGACCACGAAGTTGCGGAGCAGCAACTGGATGGGCCACTTGCTGTGATCGTTGATGTAGAGCAGGGCGTTGAAGAACGAGTTCCAGAACCCGACCGCGTAAAACAGTCCGACGACGGCGATCACGGCTTTGGACAGCGGCATCACAATTCGCCACAGGATTTGCCAGTCGTTGGCGCCGTCGATCCTGGCACTTTCGATCAGTTCACCCGGGATGTTCATGAAGAACGAACGCATCACCACAAAGTTGAAGGCCCCCCCGAAGATTCCCGGGAGGATCAGCGACCACAACGAATCCAGCAGACCGAGTTGGCGGATCATCAGGAAGGACGGAATCAGGCCCGGCGCAAACAGGAGAGTGAACAGGACTGCGAGGATCACCGGCCGGCCGAACAGAACCGTGCGGCTGGTGGCGTAAGCCATGGTGATGGTGACGAACAGCGCCAGGATGGTGCCAACCGCTGTGACCAGCATGCTGACCCCCCCGAGTGACTGCAGCACCATGGGTCCCTTGAAGATGGTGGCGTAGGCCTCCAAGGTTGGACGTTCCGGCCAGAGCACGAACCGCCGGCTCCACGAGCTGTTCGGTGTCGGCGAGGGAGGTTGAGACCACCAGCAGAATGGGCGTCAGGATGGACAAGCTGAAGACAATCAGGACTACCGCTTTGACCGTTTGATACAGGGCGGAAGGCTTTTCCTTCCACACGGGGCGCTTGGGGGGGTTGTAGCTAAGCTCCCGGGGGGGTTTCTTGGTGAAAAGTGTTGTTGCCATGGGGGGGTTCTCCTTGTGCGACAGGCGCGCGGGTCAGCGTGGCTTTCAGCGCACTTGTTTTGCGAAGATTCCGTCTTCGCCGAAGCGGTGGGCAAGTTTGTTGGCGCCGTAGATCAGCAGCGCGCTGACTACGCCCTTGGCCAGGCCGGCTGCCGCGCCCGAGCTCCAGCCGCCTCCTACCACGCCGGTGTAGTAGGTGAAGGTGTCCAGCACTTCCGCGGCTCCGGCTCCCACGGCGTCCCGCTGCAGGATGAACTGTTCAAATCCGACGGAAAGAATGTCGCCGATGCGAAGGATGAGGAGGAGGACGATCACGGGCCTGAGGCCGGGCAGGGTGATGTGCCACATCCTGCGCCATCGTCCCGCACCGTCAGCCGCTGCAGCTTCGTAGAGCGAAGCATCAATGCTGGCCAACGCAGCGAGGAAGATGATCATGGCCCAGCCGGCGTCTTTCCAGATCATCTGGACCACCACCATCACCGGGAACGTCTCCGGGTTGGTCATGAAGGGAATTGGCTCCATGCCCCAGTCCCGGAGCAGGTTGTTGACGAAGCCTGCACCGCCCAGCATTTGCTGGAAGAACGCGATCACCAACACCCAGGACAGGAAGTGCGGCAGGTAGGCGATGCTTTGGAAGATCCGCCGAACCCGGGTGCTG
The DNA here is from genome assembly GCA_001313365.1 of Paenarthrobacter nitroguajacolicus JCM 14115. The sequence continues at coordinate 10,527 of BBFS01000071.1, read as the reverse complement.
ATCAGTGAATCCACAATCAGCGCCAATACAAGCGGCACGGGGGAACAGGAAGACCAACTGCCAGGCGGCGAGGTACAGCGTGTTCCAGAAGGCGTGAACGAAGTCCGGATTGCCGAAAAGGTCCACGAAGTTCTGCCAGCCGACCCACAGGCTGTCGCCGATGCCCAGATAGGGCTGGTAGTCCTGGAACGCTATGACGTTGCCGAGGATCGGTATGTAGAAGAAGAGCAACAGGAAGGCCACACCCGGGAGCATCATGAGCAGCATCTGCTTGTCGCGTCGCAGGCGCGATCGGAAACTCTGCTGCGGGACCTTGCTCCTCTTCCGCTTCTTATGACCGGGTCCGGAGGCGTTTCCGCCTGGCGGACCCGGGACTCGGCGAGCTTCGGGCAATGCCGGAGCCTGTTCCGTCGTCGAGTTCATGCTGTCTCCTCAAGTGCTGAGCCGAAACCACCAATGTGATTTAGACCACGCTCGTTAACCGTTTAACAAACCATAAGTGACTCGCATCGCTTTTTGCAAGATGATGATCGAAACTGACCACAGAAATCACTTTTCATCACTCTGCGCGTGTGGGGGGGCTGTCCGATGCCCGCGCCCGTTGCCGCCGATCGCCCCCCGTAAGAACGGGTGCGCCCGGCGGAAAACGGCGCGCCACAGGCGTATGAGTGGTGCTGACGGCGGCAAGGGGTGCGCCACAAAGCGTACGAGGATGCGCCTAGCCGCAACGGGTGCGCTGGCGAGGGGTTGAGCGGGAGCGTGTAGCAGGCAACCGGACCCCCCCGCTAAAGTACTAGCAGGTGGAATTCAGACAGAAGGTTGAGATGGCAGATTGCTGTAGCCCCCCCGGTGCTGCCGCCCGGGATCACTCCGAGCCGGGGGCCACGACTCCCCCCCCTTCGAACAGCCGGCGACCATCCGACGGCGAGCACCGCCGTCGAGCCTTCCGCCGCCGACGGTGCCTCACACATAGACGAAGTCAATGACTCGAGATTCCCGCGGGAACCTTCGCCATGGGCGATCCCTTCAACGAGGCTACGGCGACGACGGCGAGTCGCCTGTGCACGAAGTGTCCGTCTCAACATTCCGGATCAGTGCCACCACCGTAACCAATGAAGAGTTCGCCGAGTTCGCCGACGCCACTGGCCACCGCACCGAGTCGGAAACCTACGGAACGTCAGCGGTGTTCCACCTTGCCGTGAAAGCAGACCCACGCGACATCCTCAACAGGGTCAACAACGTCCCGTGGTGGCTCAACGTCCGTGGTGCCGACTGGGCGCACCCGGCCGGACCACTCTCCAGCTGGACAGACATCCCCCGACCATCCCGTCACGCATGTTTCGCACAACGATGCCTTGGCCTACTGCCATTGGGCCGGCCGTCGCCTGCCCACGGAAGCCGAGTGGGAATACGCGGCCCGCGGCGGGCTGTCCGGGCAGCGCTACCCCCCCTGGGGCAATGACCTGCACAACGAAGCGCCCGACCAAGCCGCTCATAACTGCAACATTTGGCAAGGGGAATTCCCTCCCTCAACACGATCGACGACGGTTACCTCACCACCGCGCCCGCCAGGTCATTCCGCCCCCCCAACGGCTACGGGCTGTACCAAACCAGCGGAAATGTCTGGGAGTGGTGCAGCGACTGGTTCCTGCCCAAGTACTACAAGACGTGCCTGGCACAAGGAACAGTGGAGAACCCGCAAGCCCAGCGTCGGCCGCGGAAAGGTCATGCGCGGTGGCTCCTACCTCTGCCACGACTCGTACTGCAACCGCTACCGCCTCGCAGCGCGGAGCTCAAACACGCCGGACTCTGCCAGCGGCAACCTGGGCTTCAGAACTGTGGCGCTCTAAAACTTGGGGCCGTGGCCGCGCTTTGGTCCGTGACCCTTGACGCCCGCCGGCAGTTCTCCTGACACGATCTTTGTCGCTGTCACGGCGTCGCCGTCCTTGGCGCCGCTGACTCTTACTTTGTCGCCGGCCTTGAGGTCGGCAACGGTGGCAGCAGGCAGCGATGGCCTGCCCCCCCTGCCGTTCCTGAGCTCGGAAAGGTCGGTGGGAACCCGGGTGATCCGTGTATCCGCGGTGATCAAATAGCGTTGCGTGAAGCTGTCTTCGCTCTTCACGGTCATTTCGGTGTCGCTAACCGATTCGATGGTTCCGGCTTGCGTCACGACGGTGCGGTAGCTCCCGTCCTGCTGCTTCACCACGTGTTCGCCGTGGATGGCCTGCCCACGGCCTTCTGTGGCCTTGGCCTTCCCTGATGGGGGGGAAGAGCGGGAGAAGTGGAAGAGCTCGACGGCGAAGGGCTGGGTTGGGTGCCCGCCCACACAGCGGCGGCCCCCCCGCCGCCGGTCAGGGCGACAGCGATGCCGCCGGCAAGAAGGCCCTTGCGAAGGCCCGGTTTGAGAGTGGCCATGCATCCATTGTGCGCCCTCTCCACACAAAAGCAGCTCGCAGTTGTGGCTGTTCTGAGCTTTCAAACAACCACAACTGCGAGCTACCTGGCATCAAACTGCGGGACTTAGCCTCGACGCCGAGCTTCTCCAGGATGAGTTCGCGGACACGTCCGGCGTCGGCCTGGCCACGGGTGGCCTTCATGACGCCGCCAACAATCGCGCCAATGGCCTGGACCTTGCCACCACGGATCTTCTCCGCCACGTCAGGCTGGGCTGCCAGCGCTGCGTCGATGGCTTCCAGGAGCGGACCGTCGTCGGACACAACCGCGAGGCCGCGCTTCTCGACAATCTCCGCCGGGGTGCCTTCGCCGGCGAGCACGCCGTCCAGGACCTGGGTGGCCATCTTGTTGTTGATCTTGCCGTCTTCAACCAGCTTGTTCAGCTCGACGATGACCTGGGGTGTGACACCAAGCTCGGAAGGATCGACGTCGGCAACCTTGGCGCGGCCTACGATCTCACCCATCCACCACTTGCGGGCAACATCCGCGGAGGCACCTGCCGCGATGGTTTCCTCGATGGAGTCCATGACGCCGGCGTTCACAACGTCGCGGAACTCCAGATCCGAGTAGCCCCAAGCTTCCTTGAGGCGCTTGCGGCGCTCGGCTGGCGGCTCGGGAAGGGTGGCGCGGAGTTCCTCCACCCACTCACGGGAGGCGACGACGGGAACCAGGTCCGGCTCCGGGAAGTAGCGGTAATCGTCAGCGTCGGACTTGGGCCGGCCCGACGTCGTCGAACGAGTGTCCTCGTGCCAGTGTCGCGTCTCCTGGATGACCGGCTCGCCGGAATCGAGGACGGCAGCGTGGCGCTGGATCTCGTAACGGACGGCGTGCTCGACGGCGCGCAGCGAGTTCACGTTCTTGGTCTCCGAACGGATGCCGAACCGTTCCCGGCCGTGCGGGCGCAGGGAAACGTTGGCGTCGCAACGGACGTTGCCGCGTTCCATCTTGCGTCGGAAACACCAAGGTTCTTCACGATCTCACGGACTGCGGCGACGTACGCCTTGGCCAGCTCAGGCGCACGGCTACCGGCGCCCTCGATCGGCTTGGTGACGATTTCAACCAGCGGTACACCGGAACGGTTGTAGTCCACCAGTGAGTAGTCGGCACCCTGGATACGGCCCGCAGCACCACCCATGTGGGTCAGCTTGCCGGCGTCCTCTTCCATGTGGGCGCGCTCGATCTCCACGCGGAAGACCGTGCCGTCCTCAAGCTCGATGTCGAGGTAACCGTCGTAGGCAATCGGTTCGTCGTACTGCGAGGTCTGGAAGTTCTTGGGGGGTGTCCGGGTAGAAGTAGTTCTTCCGGGCGAAGCGGCAGGACTCGGCGATCTTGCAGTTAAGGCAAGGCCGATCTTGATGGAGGACTCCACGGCCGTCTTGTTCACCACGGGCAGGACGCCGGGCATGCCCAGGTCAACCTCATTGACGTTGGTGTTCGGCTCGTCGCCAAAGACGTTCGGTGCGGAGGAGAACATCTTGGTCTTGGTGTTGAGCTCCACGTGGACCTCGAACCCCCAGGACAGGATCGTACTTCTCCATAGCCTCTTCGAAGCTCAGGGTTGCATCGACGGACATTAGTTGGAACCTCCGGCGGTGGTTGTGGCAGAACCAAGAACGGGCGCCTGCGCAAGCATCGGGCCGCCCCCCCACTTCTCTTCAAGGATGGATTCGAGGACAGCACCCACACGGTAAAGGCGGGCATCCTGGCGGGCGGGAGCCAGCAGCTGGATGCCGACGGGCAGGCCGTCTTCGTCAGCCAGGCCGCCAGGCAGGGACAGGCCCGGGATACCAGCAAGGTTGGCCGGGATGGTGGCGACGTCGTTCAGGTACATCGCCAGCGGATCGTCCAGCTTCTCCCCCCCAGCTTGAACGCCGTAGTGGGCGCCGTCGGGGAGATCAGGACATCGGCTTCGCGAAGGCGGCGTCGAAGTCGCGCTGGATCAGCGTCCGGACCTTCTGTGCTGAGCCGTAGTAAGCGTCGTAGTAGCCGGCGCTCAACGCGTAGGTTCCCAGGATGATGCGTCGCTTCACTTCGTCGCCGAAGCCGGCAGCACGGGTAGCACCCATGACGCGCTCGATGGTCATGGGACCATCCTTGGGCAGCACGCGCATGCCGAAGCGGACGCCGTCGAACTTGGCCAGGTTGCTGGACACCTCAGACGGCATGATCAGGTAGTAAGCGCCCAGGGCGTACTTCAGGTTGGGGCAGGAAACCTCGACGATTTCAGCGCCGGCATCCTTCAGCAGCTGAAGGGACTCGTTGAAACGGTTCTCGACGCCGGCCTGGTAGCCCTCGCCGTGAAGTTCCTTGACGATGCCGATCTTCATCCCGGCAACGTTGCCACGCGCGCGGCAGCAACAAGATCGTTGAACGGATCGGTCAGCGACGTGGAGTCAAAGGGGTCGTGGCCGCCAATGACTTCCTGCAGCAGCGCCGAGTCCAAGACCGTACGGGAAACCGGGCCGATCTGGTCCAACGACGACGCATGGCAATGGCACCGTAACGGGAAACAGCACCGTACGTCGGCTTCACGCCAACGGTTCCGGTGACGGCACCCGGCTGGCGGATCGAGCCACCGGTATCGGTACCGAGCGCCAGCGGCGCTTCGAAAGCGGCGACGGCGGCAGCAGAACCGCCGCCCGAACCGCCGGGAATCCGGTCCAGATCCCACGGGTTGCGGGTGGGGCCGTACGCCGAGTGCTCCGTGGAGGAACCCATGGCGAATTCGTCCAGGTTGGTCTTACCCAGGATGGGCATCTTAGCCGCGCGCAGCTTCTTCACCACGGTAGCGTCGTACGGGCTGTGCCAGCCCTCAAGGATCTTCGAACCAGCCGTGGTGGGCTGGCCGATCGTGACAATGAGGTCCTTCACTGCGATCGGCACACCAGCGAGGGCATGCAGCTCCCCCCCGGCAGCGGAACCACCGGCGGCGCGGGCAGCGTCAACCTCGGCGGCAACGGCCAAAGCCTCTTCAGTATTGACGTGCAGGAAGGCGTTAACCTGACCATCGACGTCGGCAATGCGGTCAAGATGCGCCTGCGTCACCTCGACGGCGGTCACCTCGCGGGCGGCCAGCTTCGCAGCGAGATCGGCAGCGGAGTGGTGGATGAGTTCGTTCTTCAGCTCAGTCATAGTGATTAGTCCTCATCCAGGATTGCCGGGACCTTGAAACGGTTCTCGTAAGCATCCGGCGCGCCGGACAACGCCTGCTCAGCCGTGAACGTGTGGCCCACAACGTCCTCGCGGAACACGTTGGTCAACGGAATCGGGTGCGACGTCGCCGGGACGTCCTCCCCCCCCGCAGCTTCGCTCACGCTCTTCACCGAATCCACAATGACAGCAAGCTCAACAGCCATCCTGTCCAGTTCTTCGGCACTCATTTCAATGTGAGCCAGACGCGCAAGATGCGCGACGTCGTCACGGTTGATCGCAGCCATGGATCTCCCCTGCAAAGTTCAAATGGTTTTCCGGACCAGTCTACTTGGCTGTGGGTCGCCTTCGAACTGATGCGCTGACGCGCAGGGCGGCTAGTCGCCTTACGGCGGCTTGCCGCAGACGATCCTTTGGTCGCTCGCTCGTGCCTCGCTTAGACGCGACCGGCAGGATGTCTCCGGCCGCCGCCTTATGGCCAGCTCACCTTGCGGTCTGTGGCCACGCCACTCCGGGACCCGACAACCAAAAAGACAGCCGAGGGGGGACCATTCGCGCTTTGCTATCTCGTTGGGTTAGGGACGTGGGCTGGGCGGGCTCTTAGCGCAAAACTGAACCCGGCATCCGGTTGGCCCTGAACGCGAAACGAACCAGGCATCCGGAAGCTTGCGTCTAAGCGACGAAGGAGCGAGCAAGCGGAGGATGTCTGGTTCGTTTCGCGCCGCGGCGCGGAGGATGTCTGGTTCAGTTGCGGCCGGAGGGCGGCCGCTTTAGGCCGCGCCATTTAGCTAGCCGATGCCGATGGCTCCGGTCAGGACGCCGACTGCCAGCATGACCACCGAGATGACTGCCGTGCGCCAGAGGACCTTCTTGTGGTGGTCGCCCAGGTCTACTTTGGCGAGGGAGACCAGCAGGAGGATCGCCGGAACAAGGGGGGGGCTTTGCAGGTGGAAGGGCTGCCCGGTGATGGAGGCGCGGGCCATGTCCACTGCATCTACGCCGTAGTGCGCGGCGGTTTCGGAAAGGACCGGCAGGACTCCGAAGTAGAAGGCGTCGTTGCTCATGAAGAACGTCATCGGAATGCTGAGGAGGCCGGTGATGACCGCCATGAACGGGCCCATCTCGGCGGGAATGATCTGGACCAGCCACTCGGACATTGCTTTGACCATGCCCGTGCCGTTGAGGACACCGGTGAGGACGGCGGCGGCCATGACCATGCTGACGACGGCGACGATGGACGGCGCGTGGGCGATCAGCTGTGCGCCTTGGTCCTTGACCTTGGGGGAAGTTGACCAGCAGGGCGATCGCGGAGCCGACCATGAAGACGAACGGCAGCGGAACGATGTTGGCCACCAGGACCACCATGACGGCAACGGTCAGGCCCAGGTTGAACCAGAACAGCTTGGGACGCAGCGTTGAGCGGTTGGGGGTCAAGGGCAGTGTCTGCCATGGCGGTGTCGTGATCGTCCACCAGCGTGGCCGGGTCTCAAGAACCGCGACGCCGGAACCTCCGCCGCTGCCAGGCTTGCCTGCGGTTGCGCCGGTGCGGCCAAAGCCGAAACGACCAGCGCCAAATCCTGAACCCGAACCCGCGGCAACCGAACCGCCGCGGCCCGTGCCGCCGTCGAACGCTTCCGAAGGATCGGCGACGTCGCCCCCCAGATCTCGGGGGCAGTGGTACGGAGGCGGTTGCGTTCCTGGAGGCCGAGCAGCCACGCGAAGACCATGACCACAATGAGGCCGACGATCAGTGAAGGGACCATGGGCACGAAGACGTCGTTCACATCAAGCTTAAGCGCGGTGGCTGCACGCGCGTGGGGCCGCCCCCCCAGGGCAGGATGTTCATGGTGCCGTTGGCGAGGCCCGCCACACAGGTGAGGACCACTGGGCTCATCTTGAGGCGCAGGTAGACCGGGAGCATGGCAGCCGTGGTGAGGATGAAGGTTGTGGATCCGTCGCCATCCAGGGAGACAGCCGCCGCCAGGATGGCGGTGCCGAGGACAACCTTCGCGGGGGTCGTTGCCCAGCTTGCGCAGGATGAACTTCACCAGGGGGGTCGAACAGTCCGACGTCGATCATCAGGCCGAAGTAGATGATGGCGAACATGAGGAGCGCGGCCGTGGACGTCATGGACTTCATGGAGTCCATCACCATGTCGCCGATGCCGAGGCCCGCTCCGGCGAAAAGGCCGAAGACTGTGGGGGGACGATGATCAGCGCCAGTACTGGCGTCAATTTTTTGGTCATGATCAGGACCATGAATACCGCAATCATTGCGAATCCAAGCAAAACCAGCACGGCCGGCTCCTTACTACTGTGAATGGCGCCACGTCGGTGTGATGCGCACTACAGACGATATGGTGGCGGCCGTCACGGGCAGGGGTTTCCGGGAATTGTTGGGAATACTGCTCGTTGCGAACGTTTTGCGCATTGTGCTCAGTGATTCAATGGATCAGGAGGAAAGGAGCAAAGGTGCCGCGCAACAGCCGGGTCAGCATGCGTTTCTCCACCCAAACCCTTCTCCTGCAGTTGGGGGGGGTTGTCCTGCTGGTGGTCCTGCTCAGCGGCACGGTCCATGCCTGGCTGGTGTACGAACGGATCGGTACCGAAGCCGAAAACCAAGCACTCACCCTTGCAAGGACGGTCGCCGCGGATCCGGATATAAGGTCCGGCGTCCAAGCCATCAGCAAAGATGAAGGAACGCCTCCCCCCCCGGATGTCCTCGCCGGCGGCACGCTGCAGGCCGCGGCCGAAGCGGTTCGGATCCGGACCGGGGGGGCCCTGTTCGTGGTGATCACCGATGAAACGGGGCTGAGGCTGGCCCACCCGGACACGGCACGATTGGGCGAACGCGTCAGCACGGATCCATCAGTTGCACTGGGCGGGCAGGAAATCACCACACGCAACACGGGAACGTTAGGACCATCGGCAGGGGCGAAGGTCCCGGTGTTCGCGCCGGAGAGTTCTGACTCGATCGTGGGCGAAGTCAGCGTTGGCTATTCCGTGGAGTCGTTCAGCAACAGCCTGGCCCGCGACATCGTGCCCATTGCACTCACCGCCGGCGGTGCACTTCTTGCCGGCGTCCTGGCGTCCTTCCTGCTCAGGCGCAGGCTGCAGCGGCTCACGCTCGGCCTGGAACCGGAAGAAATCAGCACCCTGGTCCACGACCAGGTTGCCGTGCTCCAAGGTGTGGATGATGGCGTGATCGGCATCGCCGCAGACGGCCGCATCTCGGTGTTTAACGCCGCCGCTGCACGACTCTTGGACATGCCCGACGCCACAGGTCAGGACTGGGCGTCCGCCGCCGTTCCCGAGCAACTCAAGCAGCTCACCCAGCCCGCAGCCCGGGACGCCGAAGCCGTGGAAATTGTTGCCGGCGGACGCGTCCTGGTCGCCAGCGCGCGCAAAGCGTGGCACCGGCAGGAGGACCTGGCTGGGTTGTCATGTTGCGCGACCGTACGGAATTGCAGCAACTCACCCGCCAGCTCGACGCCGTGGGGGGGACCATGTCCACGGCCCTCCGCGCCCAGCGCCACGAATTCGCCAACCAACTGCATACCATCGCCGGTTTCATGAGCATCGGCCAGCACGATGCCGCCAAAGAGTACCTCGCCCGCATCTCGCCACAGGGCCATTGAAGTTCCCGGTGGAGCAGGCCGAACTGCTCCAGGATACGTACCTTCAGGCGTTCATTGGCGCCAAGGGGGGGTGGAAGCATCCGAGCGCGGGGGGGTATCCCTCCGCATCGGACCCGAAACGCTGGTCCGTGGACACGTGGCCGATCCCCCCCAGGACGTGACCACCGTGCTCGGCAACCTGATCGACAATGCGGTGAGTGCCGCCGTCGGCGGTTCTTCAACGGAACGTTGGGTGGAAGTTGAACTGCTGGATGATGTCACCCAAACCGGTGGAACCTGCACATCGTGGTGGGCGATTCGGGCGACGGCTTGGGGAGCCTGGAACCGGATGAGGTTTTCGCCGAGGGATTTACGACGTCGGAACGACCGGTACGCTCGGGGGGCTGGACAAGGTTTGGGGCTGGCGCTGGTGCGGCAGCTTGCGCGGCGGCGCGGAGGTGATGTCCGCGTTCTGGAGCCCGGCAGCCACGGCGGACCCGGGGGGGCAGTGTTCATGGCCTCCATCCCTGGCGTCATGGATTCCGCGGAGCACGCGGGCGCAGGGGCGGATTTAACGTTGAGGGAGGACAGCAATGGCTGAGGATTTGCGGGTATTGATCGTGGATGACGACTTCCACGTGGCAAGACTCCATGCAGCCTATGTGGATTCCGTGGCCGGCTTCATGGCCTTGGCGCCGGCGGGGGGGTCGGTTTCCCAAGCGCTGCAGGCGATCCACAGCCTGCGTCCCGATCTGGTGCTGCTGGACGTGTATTTGCCGGACGGCTCAGGCTTGGACCTGCTGGGTCAGCTGGACGTTGACTCCATCATGCTTACTGCTGCCTCCGACGCGCAATCCATCAAGGTTGCACTGCGGCGCGGCGCCTTGGGATACATGCTGAAGCCGTTCACGGCCGAGTCCCTTTCCCAACAGCTCCGGTCCTACGCCCGGTATCGCCGGATTCTGGGGGGGCAGCAGACAGCCGTTGACCAGACCACCATTGAGCGAGCCAAGCGGTCCCTGATTCCGGGCGATGTAACACCGTCAGCCAAGCCGCGGTCCGCGACGGAGGCGGCGGTTCTGGAGTCGTTGCTTCCCGGAGAGCAATATTCGGCCGCCGAGGTTGCTGAGCGGGTAGGCGTTTCCCGGGCCACAGCGCAAAGGTACCTGTCCTCGCTAGCGGACGATGGCGCCGTCGAAATCCAACTGCGCTACGGAAGCACAGGCCGCCCCCGAACACCGCTACGGCGTCCCCCGCCTGACCCCAAGTAAGTCGCATTTGTGCGCGTTTTGAGGGCTCAAAACGCG
>BBFS01000070.1 GCA_001313365.1 Paenarthrobacter nitroguajacolicus JCM 14115 | reverse complement strand
AAAACCCAGACCGCACTGTTCCTCGCCCGGGCTGAAACCCGGCTGAGCTCAGACTCAGCCGGGGGGGCAACACTCACTAGCGCCAGAACTCGGTGATGTGCTCGGCGAGGACCCTGCCCTGGCCGAAGCCGGCTTGGGCAGCAGCCGGCCGCAGCGTCAGATCCATCGCATTGATGCCGAACATGTGCTCCGCCTCGCTGTCGGGGGGGAAGATTGTCTCAACCCGGCTCCCGCTGCGCCGCAGTTCGTCGACTTGCCCGGATAAGTGCATGCCCCACTCCAACGGAGTCCGAGTCCGGCCGCCAAACGGAGACAGCACCAGTACGCGGCTGTACCCGGCTGCGAGGTCCGCATTCTCAGCGTTGGCCCGGTAGCCGCCGTCGATATAGTGATTGCTGCCGATAGCGTAGGCGAAGCCACTGGCGCAGCTGGCCGCCACGGCGTCAACCAATTCCACTCCGCTATTGCGGTGGAACACCACAGGTTCACCGGTTTCGGCATCAACCGCTGTGAGCAACACCAGTCGTTCCGGCCACTCCTGATGAGGCAGCCGGGCTGCAACGGTTGCGTGCCACCGCGCACTGGAGTCGTCCATAGCTGCAGCCATGTCTATTGCGGCGGCGCCCATCCTGCGGCGCATATCTGACATATCCGCAGAGGACTCCAGGATTTTGCCTGTTCGCTCCATGTGGTCGGACACGGGCCGGGCTCTGTTGTTGGCCCCCCCAACGGTATCAACCAAGCCGGAGGGTCTTGTCGGAGCGGCTGCGAGGATGGCGTCAAAGAGCTCGGCGGGGTTTGCCCAAGCAAGCTGGGCCGCCGCCGTCGATCCAGCAGACGTGCCGACGGTGAGGTCCGCGGCGGTCACGTCCAACCCGGCGTCGAACAGGCCAGCGACGACGCCGATCAGCCACGCGTTACCGGTGGAACCGCCGCCACCGAGGATTAGAGCCCTCTCGCCGTCGGGCACCCGGTGTGAGGCGTCAACCCTTAGCTGAGGCTGGTGCGACCGCAGTTGGTCGGAAGCCGAGGCGGAGGTCAGGGGAGAAGAAGATGTTGTGTTCATGGGAGTCGCCTTTCGCGAATTGCCTGACGGGCGCTCCCAGTGGCGACTAACTCAGTCGCGAGATCGTGGACTGCAGGGGAGCGCCCACTATGAATACTGCGTACATGGGTCTCACCTCCTGGTCTTGGTTCACGATCACCCGAAAAACTATCATTCAGCCAACTCACACGCAATCGCCGGGATGGTGGCAGGTAGAGTCTGGGGGATGATTCTCACGCGAAGCCTGGACCGCGGCTTGGTGGGCGAAGAGGCAGGTCAGCTTCTCCTGCGCCCGCTGGAACATTCAGATGCGGCCGCCCTGGCCGCTGCCTATCGGCGGAACCGTGAGCACCTGGCACCGTGGGAACCAACCCGGGCTGATGAGTTCTTCACCACTACAGGCCAGTCGGCGGTGATCCAGACGAAACTGAATCTCTACGAACAAGGCACTGAGGTGCCTTGGGTGTTGACGACAGCAAAAGGCATCATCGGGATGTTCACTCTCTCCGGGATTGTCCGGGGGCCTTCTTGAATGCCAACCTCGGCTACTGGGTGGATGAGGCTTGGACCGGCAAGGGCATAGCGTCATGTGCGGTGGCCGCCGTCGTGTCCATGGCCGAAAATGAACTCGGTCTGCACCGTATCCAAGCCGCTACGCTGGTCCACAATGCGGGCTCCCAAGCCGTCTTGAAGCGGTCTGGTTTCGATCGGATCGGGATGGCGCCCTCTTACCTGCAGATCGCAGGGGGAGTGGCAGGACCACGTACTGTTCCAGCGCATTCTGTTCTAGCCGGGGGAGCCCGGCAGTGCGGCGGCTGTCCCTTCTGCCGATGCCGTAGGGTACGCCGAGGGCGTAAAGCACCCCTAAAAACCCTGAAAATCCGGTGATTTTGGTCAAAAAGGCGCGGAAACACGCGGAATTTGCTGGCCATGTCAGCCCAAGCTGGTAAGTTTTCGAACAGTGGCTTGCTCGCATTCCGCTTGAAAGCTCAAAAACGTATGAGTCCAGGAGGACGTAAATGGCTAAGAACCGTAGTGAACTCGTTGCAGAGGTAGCAGGCAAGGCTGGCACCAGCCAGGCAGCAGTCAACTCCGTGCTCGATGCACTGTTCGAAGTTTTCGAGACTTCTGTCGCCGCCGGCGAAAAGATCACCATCCCGGGCTGGCTCGCAGTTGAGCGCACCGACCGTGCAGCTCGCACCGGCCGCAACCCGCAGACCGGCGAAACCATCCAGATCGCAGCCGGCCACAGCGTCAAGCTGACCGCTGGCTCCAAGCTGAAGGCTGCTGTCGCCAAGAAGAAGTAACTACTCTTCGGCGAACGCCTTGAAGGACGGCAACCTCTGGTTGCCGTCCCTTTGCCGTTATTGCTGTTAGTTAATGCACATAGCGCCTTATCCGATTCGCAGCCCGGCGGCAGGTAGCGGACAATGGATAAGTGCCATCAGCAAGAAGCTCCGCTACTGCCCCCCCTTCGCCTGTTCCCAAGCCGGGAGCGCGGGGAGGCACTACAGTCGCGGGCATTTCCTTGCCGTGGCAACTGGCCGGCCTGGCGGTGCTGTTCCTGACTCTTGCGGCGGCCCTCATCTTCTCCGGCGCCTCAGCTGCCCGGCAGGTTTCTGATCCAGGCGAGTTGGTCCGTTGGGGCCTTCCTTTCGCGAAAGCAATCCACAACGTGTCAGTGGCAACAGTGGTTGGTGGCCTGATCTTTGCCGTCGGCATCCTGCCCAAAAACCTCGGCGGCTCGCGGTCCCGTGAGAAGGATGCTGACGCGCCCGAACATCCGGCCTTCGCCCGGGCTTGGCAGTTGCTGCGGCAGCCGGCGCAGCTTGGACTTTGTCCGCGGTGGCGGTCCTTGTACTCACTTACGCAGATGTCGCGGGGGGGCAGGGGCTCTCGGGAGACGCGGAGTTTACGCGCTCCCTGGTCTACTTCATGACGGACATCGAGACCGGCAAGGCTTGGCTCGCGGTCACCATCATTGCCGCTGTCGTCACCACTGCGCTGTTCGGGGGGGTGAGATCCTTGACCGGGCTGGCGTTCACTCTGCTGCTGGCCTTGATCGGCCTCATTCCCACCGCATTGATCGGACACTCCTCCAGTTCCAGCGACCACGAAGGCGCCATCAACTCGCTGGGGCTCCACCTCGTAGGGGGTCTCCACGTGGGTTGGCGGCATCATCATGCTTGCGGTCCTCTCCGGCATCCTCACGGGTTCCAGGAGCAAGGGCACACCAGACATCACCGAGCAGACCTTGAGCCGCTTCTCGACGCTTGCCGGCTTCGCCTTTGTCCTCGTGTTTGCCTCCGGCGTCATCAATGCCGCCATCCGAGTGACCAACCCCGCGGACCTGTTCGGGTCTCCGTACGGTCAACTCATCGTCGCGAAGTCCTTGGCCACGTTGGTGTTGGGTGGCATCGGCTTCATGCACCGACAGTGGGTTATCCCCCCAGCTTGGCAAGAACGGCTCCATGTCGGCCCGCCGCGTGCTGTGGCAGCTTGTGTTGGTTGAGCTTCTGGTGATGGGCGCGACGTCGGGACTCGCCGTCGCGTTGGGACGCTCAGCTCCGCCCCAGCCCACCACCTACGCACCTGATGCATCGCCGTCGTTCATCCTCTCCGGTTACGAGCTTCCGCCCGAGCTGACGCCGGAGCGCTGGCTCACGGAATGGCGCTTCGACTGGCTGTGGGTGGGAGTGGCGCTGTTCGGCGCGGTCACCTACATCCTTGGCATCATCAAGGTCCGCCGGCGTGGAGACAAATGGTCCTGGTTCCGGGCAGTCAACTGGATCATCGGACTGCTGGTACTCACTTACATCACCTCGGGCCCACCCGCTGTCTATGGCCGCGTCCTCTTCTCTGCGCACATGGTGGACCACATGGCCCTGACCATGGTGGCGCCGATCTTCCTTGTCCTGGGCGCCCCCGTAACCCTTGCCTTGCGAGCCCTGCCCGCCAGGGGGCGAAGGCGCCCACGGCTCACGTGGCTTGCGCGAGTGGCTGCTGCTGTTTGTGCACTCCAAGTTCTCGCAGATTGTGACGCACCCGCTGTTCGCCGCTGCCAACTTCGCGGGCTCCATCGTCCTGTTCTATTACTCGGACCTGTTCGGCCTGGCGATGCGCGAGCATGTGGGCCACGAGCTCATGAACGTGCACTTCCTTCTAACCGGCTACATCTTTGTGCTGAGCATGATCGGTAGCGATCCACTTCCCCCCGCCGCGCCCCCCCTTCCCCCCCATGCGCCTGCTTCTATTGCTGGCCACCATGGGTTTCCACGCATTCTTCGGTGTGGCCATCATGGGCGGGACCGGGCTGCTGGCCGCTGACTACTTCGGCAACCTGGGCCGGGCCTGGGGTCCGTCGGCCATCGGGGGACCAGCAACTGGGCGGTGCCGTGGCGTGGGGGTATCGGCGAAGTTCCCACGTTGCTGGTGGCAATCGGTGTGGCTGTCTTGTGGTCGCGATCGGACGAGCGGGAGACCCGACGGGTTGATCGTGCGGCCGACAGGAATAACGACGCCGATCTCAGTGCTTACAACGATATGTTTGCCCGGCTCGCTGACCGCGATGCCAAAATGGCGAACCGCACCGCCCAAGCACCCAGGACGCCCCCAAGCATCCACGACAGCGCAGGCGGAACGCAGCAACGCCGAACGCCCCCCCACCACAGACTCTGCCGGGCAAACTGAACCGAACACCAAGCTGGAAGGACGCTGATGAGCGAAACCGTACGTACCCAACACCGGGTCCGGGCCTCCGAACTGGAGGGCCGCGGCTGGCTCAACACGGGCGGGAAATCCCTTGACCTCGAGTCCTTGCGCGGCAAGATCGTGCTGCTGGATTTTTGGACCTTCTGCTGCATCAACTGCCTGCACGTGCTGGACGAGCTGCGCCCGCTTGAGGAAAAGTACTCGGACGTACTGGTGACGGTCGGCGTGCATTCGCCCAAGTTCGAACACGAAGCGGATCCCGTAGCACTGGCATCCGCCGTGGAACGTTACGAGATCCACCACCCTGTCCTGGACGATCCTGAACTCGCAACGTGGAAGGCGTACACCGCCCGCGCATGGCCCACACTGGTGGTCGTTGACCCCCCCGAGGCTACATTGTTGCCCACCTCTCCGGCGAGGGCCATGCCGACGGCTTGGCCGTCCTCCTTGAGGAACTCGTGGCCGAGCACGAAGCCAAGGGGACCCTCCACCGCGGTAACGGCCCGTATGTGGCTCCCGTGCCGACGTCGGGCACCTTGCGCTTCCCTGGTAAAGCGACCCAGCTCGCCAACGGCAACTACCTGGTAGTGGACTCCGGCCATCACCGCTTGGTGGAACTCCGCCCTGATCTTGAAACTGTGGAGCGCGTCATCGGCTCCGGCACCAAGGGGTACCTCGACGGACAGTCGGAGATCGCGCAGTTCAACGAACCCCCCAGGGCGTGACCCTGCTGCCGTCGGAACTGGCGTGGAAGCTCGGCTACGACGCGGTGGTTGCCGATACCGTCAACCATCGCCTGCGCGGCGTCACCCTGAGTTCCGGCTACGTTCAGACGCTCGCCGGCAACGGTGTCCAGCGGCTGCTCGACGCCGGTCCTGCCCGGGTGACAGACACCGGCGCCGGCACTTGGTCCGAACACCACGACGGCGGCCCTGCTGACTTCGCTGCCGACGCGATCGATGTTGGGGGCGCTGGGTCTGGGAACCGAGGTTTCACTGTCCTCCCCCGTGGGACGTGGTCTGGAGCGAAAAGCTGCAGCGGGTTGTGATCGCCATGGCCGGAACCCACCAGATTTTCGCCTTCGACCCCCTGGCCAACGAGGTTTCCATCCTTGCCGGTTCCGGACTTGAAGGCCTTCTGGACGGCAAGGCGGAGGAAGCCTGGTTCGCCCAGTCCTCCGGCCTGGCCATCGATGGTGAAGACAACATCTGGGTGGCTGACTCGGAAACATCCTCCTTGCGTCGCCTGGTGGTCAGCGATTCCGGTGTGAGCGTGGAAACCGCCATCGGCAAGGGCCTGTTTGATTTCGGGTTCCGTGATGGCGAGGCTGCTGAAGCACGCCTGCAGCACCCCCTTGGGTGTCACGGTTCTGCCGGACAATTCCGTGGCCATCGCTGATACCTACAACGGTGCCGTTCGCCGCTACGATCCTGCCACCAAGTCTGTATCCACCTTGGCGAGGGGCCTCGCTGAGCCGAGCGACGTCGTCGTGGTTCAGGTAGAAGGCAGCGATCCGCTGTTGGTAGTTGTGGAGTCGAACAAGCACCAACTGGTCCTGGTTCCCATTCCCAAGGAAGCCCAGCAGGTGGACGAGGGAGCATCGCAGACTCACCGTCCCAAGAGCCCGGTAACTCCCGGGAACCTTGAGCTCGCAGTGCGTTTCAAGGCTCCTACCGGCCAGAAGCTGGACGACCGTTGGGGCGATCCTACACAGCTGAAGATTTCCTCGACGCCGCCGGAACTGCTGGTCTCCGGTGGAGGCACGTCGGTGGGCTTGCTGCGCACCCTTGAACTGTCTGCTGACGTTCCCGAGGGCATCCTTCACATCACCGCCCGCGCGGCGGCCTGCGATGGCCCCGAGACCGAAGACGGCGAAATCCCCCGATCACGCTGCGTGCCACCTCTACCAACAGGACTGGGGGGGCATCCCGGTAGTCTTGCAGGCTGACGGTGAGTCCGAACTGGTGCTGGACCTGCGCGGCATGGACTAAGCCTTGCAAACTGAAATGGCCCGGGTCTGACTCCCCCAGGAGTTGGCCCGGGCCTTTTCGTGCCGTTGGACTGTTCAAAAACGGGCCAGCCCGGGTGAGTGGTTTGTCCACCTAGCTCACATCGGCACTGCCCGTCGGCGGAAACAGCAGGCTGGGGTGATGGAACCCGAGGAAGCCCTGCGGCGTCTGGGCGGTGTAGCCATGACCCGGCACCGGCTATGGTCGAAAGCGCTACATCCGTGGGGATATCACCCTCGATTACCTGCGTCGCCGTTTACTGGGCAACCGCACTGAGACCCAGGTCTGGATCGACGGCCTTGCTTTTCATCTGGAGCCGCGTCAGTTCAAGAACGACCGCCGGAGGGACAACGAAGCAATCAGGCAAGGAACGCTGGTGCTGAGGTTCTTCCATGACGACATCGTGTACTCGTCGGAGAAGATGCTCCGGCACGTGCGTGAAGTCCTTCTTCGTGGGCCGGCCCGAACGTGGTCGGACTAGCCCGGTTTAGGGTGGCTCTCACGGCACACGGGCCATGAGAGCGGTCGTGGTCCATGGAAGCTGGGCCAGTTCAGCGCGAGGGCAAAAAATCAGAAGGTCAGCATGGGGGGTGACGGTCACAGTGTCTGCCCCCCCTACGTCCAGCTGGGTGGTGAAGCTGAAGTCGTGCTCCACGTTGAGGTCGTTGACCAGCCCGGTGAAAAGGTTGATCTCCCGGGCAGTCAGGGTGGCCTTCCCGTTGAGCGGAGCCACCACCCATTTACCGCTGAACGGTTCAATGGTGATCTTGGGGGGGTACTCGGTGATTGCCCACTTGATGGTTCCGTCCACCACCCGGGCGTTGCTTGCATGATAGAACGGGCAGTCCGGCTGCAGGCGCTGTTGCTCGGTGGCCTGGGCCGCGCACGTGTCCAGGAATTCCCGGACCTTGCCAGCCACTGCCTCGTTCATGGCAGCGGTGGACCGTGTCTGCAGGTTCAGGGGTGCCTGGCCGCCGTCGCGTGTTGAAACAAGGGCCGATGCCGTAGGGGCTTCGAAGTAGGTGCCATTCAGGCTTGCCTCGTATTTGCCGGGGAAGAACACGGCAAAGTTGTTGCGGCCGTTGGGCATGTTCACGGGTACGCCGTTGAGTGTGGCCTCGCTGGAATTGACCACGGTGACTTCTATGGTGGGAAGCGTTGTGGGCACGAACGCCCATTTAGCGAAGAACAGCCACTGGGTCCCGGTCCGTTCCATCAGGAATTCCGTGTGGAGGCGGCTGCCGTCCAAGGTGTAGTCCACCGGAACGGCCATGCGGTTGCTGCCCCCCCGGGGTTCGGGGTTTCCCACCTTGATATCGGACATCTTGGAAGCGGCCGTTTGCAAGGCTGTGCCGTCCAACATGGCGGGGTTCGCGCTGGGAACTTTGGCGCGCAGCAAGCCTAGGGCTTCTTCACCTTCACCCTTCTGCAGGGCCTCCAAATATTCCTTGACAGGCTGTTGAGGACTGGCCACCGAGGAGCTCACCAGGTTGATGCACACGATGGCTCCGGCGGCAGCAAGCATCAGACCGAGCAGCCATCCGGCTGCGGTCTTGACGAACGCTTGACTCAACTGCACGCCCTTTACGTTACCTGCCGCGGCCGCTATCACCGTGCAGGAAGGCCTCGGAGCGACTTATATCCACCGATTGGAGAAGGCCCGACGCCGGCTGGCAGCAGACGCTGCTGCCGCCCGCCGTCGTGGTTCCGCTGGCAAAACAGTAGTAAAACAGGACTAGCGGCGACGCCGCGAAGACGTGCCGAAGACCCCCCCACGCATGAGATCGCGGCCAAGCTGTGTTCCCATGGATCGGACCATGCTCTTCAGCCGCCACCCAGCGCTCCACCGAGGCGCCGGCGATGTCCCCCCCGAACATGCCGTCCTGAGGGGGACGGCTGGGGGGGAAGACTGCGGCGCTGGAACCGGCGCAGGCGGTGCAGGGAAAGACTTA
This sequence comes from Paenarthrobacter nitroguajacolicus JCM 14115, assembly GCA_001313365.1. The sequence goes on along the minus strand of BBFS01000070.1, from coordinate 16,272 downwards.
GGCGACGAGGACCGGGAGCTGGGACGGCCCAGGATTTCTTCCTCAATACGGCGGGCTTCGGCGTCGATGTCGGCCTGCGAATTACCGGAAGACGACGAGGTAGACGCCGGCACCGGCGGCAGCCCGGGCGCTGCGTCTCCGGTAGGAACGGCTGCTTGGCCATTGAGTTTTTCGTAGGCGGAGAGGTTGTCCACCGCGGTGCCGTACTTGACCAGCAGCGAGGACGCAGCAACCGTGCTGCGAATGAGCTCGTCAGCGCTGGGCCCCATCACCGACTCGGGAGCACGGAGGCGGGTCAAGCAACGGGGGGTGGGTGCGCCCTTCTCGTTCATCACAGTGATGACGGCCTCGCCGATGCCAGCGGAGGTGAGGGTCTCTTCGAGGTCGTAGTCGCTGACAGGGAATGTGGACACCGTGGCCTTCAACGCTTGGCATCCTCCGGGGTGAAGGCTCGCAGGGCATGCTGCACGCGGTTGGCCAGCTGGCCGAGGACGTCGGCCGGAACATCCTTGGGTGTCTGGGTGACGAAGAAGATGCCCACACCCTTGGAACGAATGAGCCGGACGGTGGTGGTGATGGCTTCCAGGAAGGCCTTGGATGCGCCGTTGAACAGCAGGTGCGCCTCGTCAAGGAAGAAGACGAGCTTGGGCTTGTCCAGGTCACCGGCTTCGGGCAGGTCCTCGAAGAGTCGGCAAGGAGCCACATGAGGAACGTAGAGAACAGCAGCGGCTTGGTCTGCAGCGTGGGCAGCTCCAAGCAGCTGATGACGCCGCGGCCGTCCGGTGCGGTGCGGAGGAGTTCAGCGGTGTCGAACTCGGGCTCGCCGAAGAACTTCTCCATGCCCTGTGCCTCCAGCGTGACCAGCTCACGCAGGATCACCCCGGCTGTGGCCTTGGACAGCCCGCCAAGGTTTGCGAGTTCGGCCTTGCTTCGTCCGAGGTGAGGAACTGGATGACGGCGCGGAGGTCCTTGAGGTCGATCAGCTCCAGGTTGTTCTTGTCCGCGAAGTGGAAGATCAACTGGAGGCTGGATTCCTGGGTGTCGTTGAGGTCCATGATGCGGGACAGCAGGATGGGGGGGCCGAACGAGGTAATTGTGGCGCGGACGGGGGGGATCCCGTGGCCGTCCCCACCGAGCGAGAGGAACTCAACCGGAAAATTCTTCGCAGACCAATCCTGACCCAGCGCGAGGTGCGTGCCGTCAGCTTTTCACTGCCAGTGGCCGGCGTTGCCAACCCTGAGAGGTCACCCTTGATGTCCGCGAGGAAGACCGGAACACCCGCCGTGCACAGCTGTTCGGCGATCATGTGCAGCGTAACCGTCTTGCCGGTGCCCGTGGCGCCGGCAACCAGTCCATGCCGATTCATCATGGCCAGTGGCAGACGGACCTGTGCCTCTTTGTGGATTTCGCCGTCGACGATCGCGGCACCCAGCTCGATGGTGGCACCTTCCAGGGTGTAGCCCTGCTGGATGGTGGCGAGTTTTTCGGCAGTTGTTGCGGTGGGTTTGTTGGCCATGCGCATAGCTTAGCTGTGCACGGCAAGATCCTTGCTGAAGGCCAGATGCTTGATGTCCTCGGGGGGGTCTGCGGCAAGGTCGAACAGCGCTTTGTAGCCTGTGGCGAGGTAGAGGTTTTTCGCCTCGGGCTGGCGCGGACCGGTGGTCAGGTACAGCTTCCGGTAGCCCCGCCGTCGAGCCTCATTTTCCAGTTCGGCCAGCACCAGCCGCGCCAAACCTCGACGACGATGCGCTGAGTGCGTCCAGATCCGCTTCAGTTCGGCGGTGTGCTGGTCGTATCGGCGGAATGCGCCGCCAGCCACGGACTCGCCGTTCTCCTGAATGATGATCAGTGCCCCCCCGTGCGGAGCTTCGAATTCCTCGGCCGGGTACCTGTTCAGTTCCTCCGCAGCGCCGCCGGTTCCGAACAGGTTGCCGTAGCGCGTTTCGTATTCGACGGCGAGCTCGTCCAGGAGCGGGCGGACGCGGGGATCGCGCATGGGCAGGCTGAGGACGGTAAGGCCGACGTCGGGAGGGTTGGCGTTGTGGTCATGTCAGGCCTTTCGTAGGTGGAACCCAAGTAGGTAGCAGTTAACGTCGTTTTGAGGCTCATAACGACGTTAACTGCGACTCAGTTGGGTGCGTGGCGGCAACTGTGGACAGGATCCGTCGCGCCAGGGCGTCGTTCTCCCGGAAGTGCAGCGTTGGTGTTGGGACGGGCGAACGCCCCTGCGCCCCACCCGGACGTCCACGGGCCCACCGCGAACAGACCCTTCTGAGGAGTATCAACAGGGGGGGACAGGACCTCGTGATTCCCGGAGACCAGGAGTTTGCCGGTGGAGTGGGCACCGTCGGAGGTGAGGAGCCTCTGTTCGGTGCCCCATCCGGCGTCGTGCAGGTCAGTCAGAGCGGGATTCGCTGAACGCTCGACTGAAGCGGCGGGCAGCCGCGCCTCGATGAAAGCGGACGCGTCCACCACCACGGGCGACTGGAACGTCCCGGCCACGAACCTGCCAACAGAGTCGTCAGCACGAACCCACATGCCCCGGTCCCAGGAACTTCAGGAGCCCGGCCCTGTGCAGCGCGAGCATCTCGCGAAGCCGATGCGCCGGCGGTCCCGAATCCACGAAACTAAAGAAGCCATGCCACCAACCATGGATGGTCTGCTGGGAGCGCGCGTTGAGCCGCTCCTGGGGGGGGACCAGGCGGCCCAGGTCCATGTACACGAACAACAAAGCGGTGAACAGGGCCAGGGTCTCGGAATGGTCGGGGCTGGTCCGGAGGTCAAGGTCGTTCTGGATATAGGCGGCCACGGAGCGCTGGACCGATTCATGGCTGGCGAAGGCGCAGCCGCTCAGCGGGTGGTCCAATTTTTCGAGGTCCAAGCGCAGCGCAGGATCCGGCACGGAAAACGCCACCAGCTCTTCCCGAGCGGTGCTGTACCAATCGACGGCGTCGAACCTCGCCTCGAAGCTGGCCCACGTCCCGAGCACCCGCGACGTAGCCGGTGAACAGCTCCCGGTAATACGCGTAGCCTGCATCTTTGGCGATCAACGGCCACAGGTGTGCACGGAAGTCGAGTTCCTGGTGCTCTGCGAGCAGGGCATCAACGGCCTCGGCCGTGAAGTAGCGCGGACGGGTGATCGGCTCGCCGCGCAAAACGGAAGAGATCTTGGAGTGGTACGGCACACCGCGTCGTGACCCGGCCCAGACCCGCGGCTCGGCACCGGACGGCACGTACTCGAGTTCGCCGTCCGACCTTTCTTCAAAGCGGCCGCCGCGGCCCTCGAACAACAGCACCATCAGATCCACAAAGGCGAGGCCCATACCGGAAACAATCACGTCCTGCCCGGGCTCAATGGCGGAGTAGTCCACGTCCGTGGTGTACGACGGCGGCGCATGGAACCCGCCGTGCCGGGCGGCGAACTCACTGAGTCCGGCAGATTCGGGGCCAGGCAAGGAATCGGTGTGGCCCAGAGCGTAAACCACGACGTCGGCAACCACCTCGGTGCCGGAAGCCAGCCGCACATGGTGCGCACCGTCGTCGGGCTCGCCACCCGACGCAGCTGAAGCACCGCCAGCTGAAGCACCACCGCCCGAAGAGCGCACGACGCCGGTGGCCGTGTCGCGATGCACTGTCACGGTCACGTCCGGGCCAAGGGCGCTCACGGCCCGGCGGAAGAACCACTCAAGGTACTTGCTCTGCAGTTGCCGGGTGGGGAATGACGCGGGAGTCAGTGCGCGGAGTTGGGCGAGCAGGTGCGGCTCGAAAGCTGGAACGTCCCGGATGCTGCCATCCAGCACCCCCCCGCAGCCCACGTGGAAAGCCTGGTCCGTCAATCGAAGGCCCGTCGCAGGCAACCGAGGCATCCGTGAACATGGTGACGTCCGCAGCCGTGGAGTTCAGCAGTAGCCCGGGATCCTGGTCATAGCGCCAGATCCTCCCGGAGCCGGGTTCATGCGGTTCGATGACATGGACATGCAGGGGACCGTGGAACAGTGCGGGACGGTTGGCCGCGAGCCGTTCCAGGACGCCGGCCGTGCGCGGGCCGCCGCCGATGAACGCGATAGCGGGTACTCGTGACGGCATGGGATCTCCTGAAAAGCAGTGATTGGTGATGCCCAATCTAAGGACGAAGCAGGCTGCCGGTCGAGGCGGCGGTAACCGCCGTTCACCACACGTCACGCAGCGTTAAGACGCGCAAAACCACGTCTCATTTAACGGTTCGGGAAGGAAATTGTGACGCTGTGCGAACTCCTGCGAAGCCGCGCGAAGTCCAGTGAAGAAGTGCAAATTCCCGCCTTGCTGCCGGGTTTCGCGCGGCCCTAGATTGGCAGCCATCCGATAGACAACAACCGATCTGAAATGAGGTGGCGCATGAGTGCAATCGCACCGCCTGCCACGGCGGAAACGTCACCGACCACCCCGGACTACTCCGAGTACAAGCTGGTTCCGGCCCGGCATCCATGGCGATGGGTGGGCACCGTACTGGTAGCTGCCGGCGTCGCAGCCATTGCATGGTCGCTGGTCACCAACCCGCGCTGGGAGTGGGGGGGAGTGGTGGCTGAGTGGTTCACGGCCCAGTCGGTGGTCAACGGACTCATTGAGACCCTCAAGCTCACAGCCATTTCCGGTGTCCTTGGCTTCGTCCTCGGGTTCATCCTGGCCTCATGCGCCTGTCCGCCTCGCCGCTGCTGGTCTCGGTGTCCTGGACGTTCTCCTGGATCTTCCGCTCCACGCCGCTGCTGGTCCAACTCCTGCTTTGGTACAACCTCGGTTACCTGTACGAGAAGATCAGCCTGGGCATCCCTTTCACGGACGTCCGCTTCTTCGAGGCACAGACCACCACGCTCATCAGCCAGTTCGCCGCGGCCGTCCTGGGACTCACCCTGAATCAGGCGGCCTACTCCGCCGAAATTATCCGCGGCGGCATCCTCTCCGTGGACCAAGGCCAGCTGGAAGCTGCCTCCGCATTGGGTATCCCGGCGTGGAAGAGGTCCACCAGGATCGTGCTGCCGCAGGCCATGCGCGCCATCCTGCCCAACGCGTTCAACGAGATCATCGGCCTGGTCAAGGGCACCTCCATTGTGTACGTCCTGGCCTACTCCGAACTCTTCTACACGGTCCAGGTCATCTACAACCGGACCCAGCAAGTGCTTCCGCTGCTGCTCGTCGCCACGCTCTGGTATGTGGTGATCACCTCGGTGCTGAGCGTTTTCCAGTACTACATCGAACGCCACTTCTCCAAGGGCGCCCTGCGGACCCTGCCACTCACACCGTTGCAGAAGGCCCGGAAGTTCTTCACTACCCACGTTGCTTCCACTCCCACTAAGGACGCCCGATGAGCACCATCGCTGCACGCAAAGAATCCATGACGACGGCCCAGACTGGCGGTTCAGCCGGCGCTCCGGCCGGCACTCCTGCCGGCACGACGGCGGCCCGGCCCGCCTCGGCGGACAAGAAGGCCACCCGCGGTCAGGTTGACATCACCAATGTCCGGAAGTCCTTCGGCGCTACCGAGGTCCTCAAAGGCGTGTCGTTGTCCGTGCCGCCGGGCGGCGTTGCCGTGATCGTCGGACCTCCGGCTCCGGGAAGTCCACCCTGTTGCGCACCATCAACCACTTGGAAAAAGTCGACGGCGGTTACATCACCATCGACGGCGAACTGGTGGGCTACGAGGTCCGCGGCAACAAGCTTCACGAGCTTCGTGAGAAGGACATCCTCAAGCAGCGCACCCATATTGGCATGGTGTTTCAGAGCTTCAACCTGTTCCCGCACCTCACTGCCTTGGAGAACGTCATCGAGGCGCCCATCGTGGCTCAGAAGCGGTCCAAGGCCGAAGCCCGTAAACGCGGTCTTGAGCTCTTGGACAGAGTGGGCCTGAAGGATCGCGCCGACGCTTACCCCCCGACAGCTTTCCGGCGGCCAGCAGCAGCGCGTCGCGATTGCCCGGGCGCTGGCACTCGATCCCAAAATCCTGCTCTTCGACGAGCCAACCTCGGCGCTGGACCCGGAGCTCGTCAACGAAGTCCTGGACGTCATCCGTGAACTCGCCAAGTCCGGCACCACGCTCATTGTGGTGACGCACGAGATGGGCTTCGCCAGGGATGTCGCGGACACCGTGGTGTTCATGGACCAGGGCCAGATCGTCGAGTCCGGCACTCCTCAGGAGATCTTCGCCAACCCCCCCCGCGAGGAACGCACCCGCAGTTTCTTCTCCAAAGTCATCGAACCAGCTTTCAACATCTAGGACATCCCATGCTTCGCACTACAAAGACCAAGCTCCTGGCACTCGCTGTACTTCCCGCCGTCGTGCTTCCAGTGCTGGCCGGGTGCTCCGACCCTGGGGCGTCGGCAGCCCAACCGGAGTCCGAGGCTGCCAAGAACGGGATCGTCTACAACACGTCAGTGGACCAGAACCGCATCCGCGGCGAGAAAGACGCTGCTGCGGCGGGAGCCGTTCCCGAAGCCATCGCCAAGGACGGCAAGCTGACCGTTGCCACCACAGCTGGTTCAATCCCGCTGTCCTTCCACGCGACCGACGACAAGACGCCGATCGGTGTCGAGGTGGACGTCGCCCAGCTTGTGGCCGACAAACTCGGGCTGGAACTGGATCTTCAGGTGACATCGTGGGAGAACTGGCCCCCCCTGAAGACCCAGTCAGGTGATTTCGAGGCAGTCTTCTCCAACGTAGGCATCAACGCCGCCCGCGTGAAGCTGTTCGATTTCTCCACCTACCGCGCCGCCTACATGGGCTTCGAAGCGAAGAAGAGCTCCACGTACGACATCAAGGGTTCTGACGACATCTCCGGCTTGAAGATCTCCGTGGGCTCGGGCACCAACCAGGAGAAGATCCTCCTGGCCTGGAACAAGGAACTCGAAGCCAAGGGCAAGGCGCCGGCCACACTGCAGTACTACTCCTCTGACGCCGACACCATCCTGGCGCTCTCCTCGGGCCGCACGGACCTGAACCTGGCACCGTTCCCCCCCTCGGTGACCTACCGGGAGAACACGCGTGACGACCTCAAGGTAGTGGGCAAGGTCAACGCCGGATGGCCTGCAGAAACGCTCGTTGCTGCCACCACCCTCAAGGGCAACGAGCTGGCTCCGGCCATCACCGATGCCCTGAACTCCACCATCAAGGACGGCTCCTACGGCAAGGTCCTGGAACGCTGGGGGGGCTCTCCGAAGAAGCCATCCCGGAATCCAAGACGGTCACAGAGGCCACGTTCGGGACCGGCAAATGAAGTTCCAAGTCCTGGACATCATTCCCCCCCACGTGAAGAACCCGGTCACGGGGGAGATCGTCTCCACCGCTGACCGATTGAACCAGGTGGTGGAGACGGCGCGCCGTGCCGAGAAACTCGGCTTCGACAGCTTCTCCGTAGGGGAACGCCACGCAGGCGAGTTCGTTTCGTCATCCCCCCCGACGACGGTACTCGCCGCGATTGCCGCTGTAACCAGCCGGATCCGGCTCCAAACCGGTGTCACCGTGCTCTCCGTGCTTGACCCGGTGCGCGTGGCCGAAGATTACGCCACTATCGACCAACTAAGCCGGGGGGGCCGCTTGGAACTGGTGATCGGCAAAGGCAACGAAGTCCTGCAGTACCCGCTCTTCGGGCTGTCCCTGGACGACCAGTGGGACCTCCTGGCCGAGAAGTACGCGCTCCTCCGCACCCTGTGGCGCAAGGAAAGCGTCACTTGGTCCGGCCGCTTCAGGTCACCGCTCACCGAGCCAACCACGACGACGCCCCGCCCCTTTGCGGGGTCGCCGCGGATTTGGCACGGCTCGGCTACAACCCTGACGTCCGCTGCGCTCGCCGCCAAATGGGGGGGTGACCCACTGTTTACGGCCAACGCCATCCAGCCCCCGCGCAAACTACAAGGTCTTGATCGACCATTACCGCCAAGAGTACGAGCGTCACGGGCACGATCCGCGACACCAGTACCTCGGCGCGGGCAGCGGCGCCGGAGGTGTTTTCATTGCGGACACCACTCAGGAAGCCATCCGTCAGTACGGGCCTGTTTATGAAGGCTGACCGCCAACCGGAACGTCCCCGGCAACAACTCGCCGTTCAGGGACATCGGGCACGCAGTAGCCGAAGGGCCTGCACTTGTGGGCAGCCCGGAGCAAGTGATCGACAAGATCCTCAGCTACCACTCCCTGTATCAACACGACCTTCAGTCGATCTCCTTGCCCACCACGCTGCCTTTCGAACAGCAGCTGGAGATCCTGGAGCGCTTCGCGCTGGAGGTCATTCCGGCCGTCCGGGCTTCTGCGCCGAGCAGCCTGTGGGAAGCCAGCGATCCCTTTGGCGGCCGACCAGAATTCGCCGGAGCCACCGAACCCGACGCCGCAGCAACCGTCACAGCAGACCACGCCTTCAACAGGAGCGATACCGCCCATGTCTTTGCAAACTAAAAGCGCTACGCACGCCGCAACCGCCTTCGAATCCTTTGACGAGGACTGGCAGGAGTGGCACGACGCCCATGAGCGGCACCGTGCCCACCCGCACGGTTTCCTCGCCGTGACCCACCTGCATTGGCTTAGCAACGAGGTCACGCGGCTGGAAGGCGTGCCCGGCAGCTGGAGTGCGGACGACGACGTCGTACGCGTTGTCCTCAAGCCGGGCGAAAGCTGCAGCAGGACGGCGTTGAACTGAACACCGGCAAGGCAGAAACGCTTGAGTTCGGCCCTATCGAGGAGCGCGGCGGCATCAACTTGGTTTCCGGCGATACCGTAATCGAGGTGGCCAAGCGCGGCGGCGAGTATATCGTGCGGCCACGGAACCCGTCCAACGCTCTCTTGAAGGAATACCAGGCACACCCGCCTATACGCCCAATGCCGCGTTTGCCGTAGCCGGTACGTTCGTCCCGTTCGAGGCTCCGCGCCCCCACCACGGTGGGTGCCGCCGTCGAGGGCATCCAACACGTCTACGAAGCTCCCGGCGAGATTCGTTTCAAACTGGCCGGTGAGGAACTGGCGCTGACGGCGTTCAACGGCCACGCGCCGGGTTCGCTGTCCGTGCTGTTCACGGACCAAACCTCCGGCAAGACCACCTACGCGGCCAACCGCTCACTCTCCGTGGTGCCCGCCGCCGACGGCTCCGTGCAGCTCGACTTCAACAGGGCCGTCAACCTGCCGTGCGCCTATACCGACCTTGCCACCTGCCCGTTGCCGCCCGCGGAAAACCGTCTTCCGGTGGCTATCGAAGCGGGCGAGAAGATTCCCTACGAACGTCAGGACCAGCAGTGAGCACCTTCGAAGAGCGCAAGGCCGGATTCCTTGCCATTGAACTCGACGACGCGGGGGTATGGGAACATTGCCTCCGCCGTACTCGCGGCCGAGTCGGCCGGTTTCCACGTGGCAACCTTCAAGGACACGCCGGACGCCGGAAGGGTCAACGCCCTGCAGCGTGCGGCTTTCGCCGGACCAGTGACCCGGACCATCGCCGTGGTCCCCCCCGAGGTGGATACCGTCTATACGGAGCCTTTCCACGTCTCCACGCAGCTCGCGAGCCTGGACTACGTGTCGGGCGGCCGGGCCGGGTGGATCGCGACCGCGGCAGAGTCACCCGAGGCTGCTGCCGCCGTCGGACGCTCTTTTGTCCAGGGCGAGGCGCTGGCACAGGAAGCAGCGGCGTCCATCGAGGTTAGCCGGAGGTTGTGGGACTCCTGGGAGGACGACGCCGTGATCCGCGACGTTGCCACCGGGCGTTATATCGACGTCGACAAGCTGCACTACGCGGACTTCGAAACTCCCGCGGACTTTGCAGGACCGGCCTATTCGGTGAAAGGCCCTTCCATCATTCCCCCGGCCGTTGCAGGGTCAGTTGCCCGTGTTGGCCGTGGCATCGCTGGTGGGGGGGAGGGCTTGGTGCCGGTAGAGGCGGTGGACGCAGTGCTGGTGACCGCGCCGACGCCGGAGCTGCTCGCTGCCGAAATCCGCGACGTGCGGGCGCGGCTTGGTTCCTCGGTAGCGATTGTTGCAGAGCTCGACGTCGTCCTGGACGCGCGTGGGCAGGCTGCGGCTTCGCGTTCCGGAGCCGCAGGGGGAGACCCGACAGGCGCGGTTTGTCGGCTCTGCTGCGGGTCTCACCGACCTGCTCGACTCGCTCCTCAGGGAAGCCGACGGCGTGCGAATCCACCCTGCCACCCTGGACGTTGAGCTGGAAGAACTTTCACGGCTCGTCCTTCCCGAGCTGCGCCGCCGAGGTTCACTGCGGGCGCATCCAGGACGGCACGTTCCGTAATGTGTTGGGCCTTGCTCCGGCGGAGAACCGCTATTCGACCACTGCCGCGGCTACTGTCGCCGCCGGAAAGTAGGGGAACACCATGACACGCCACATTTTCCAGCCAAGCGGCCAGATTCAGTTTGGAATCTTCTTCCAGGGCGTCAACTCCGGCACCATCTGGAAAGCACCCCAAGCGGCTCGCAGACGGACTTCGAGTCGTTCCGCCACATCGCCCAGACCGCGGAGCGAGGCAAGTTCGCAGCCTTCTTCCTGGGTGAAGGGCTCCGCCTCCGCGAACATCTTGGGCGTCCCCACGCGCTCGATGTTGTGGGCCGGCCCGACGCCCAGACCATGCTTGCCGCATTGGCAGCAGTCACCAGGAACATCGGCTTGGTGGCTACGCAGAACACCACGTACAACGACCCCGCGGACCTCGCACATCGCTTGTCATCCCTGGACCTGATCTCCGGTGGCCGGGCCGCGTGGAACGTCGTCACCACCGACAACGCCTGGACCGGTGCGAACTTCCGCCGCGGTGGCTACCTGGACCATGCTGACCGTTACAAGCATGCAGAAGCGTTCGTGGAAACCGCCAAACGTATCTGGGACTCATGGGAAACCCCCACCGGACCTGCGCGGCGAGTACTTCACGAAGGCCAGCACTACACCGTTGACGTCACTCCGCGCCTGCCGCGTAGCGCCCAGTACCGCCCCCGTGCTCTTCCAAGCCGGCGATTCACCGGATGGCCGTGACTTCGCAGCCCGCCAGGCAGACGTGATCTTCTCCGCCCACCCCAAATTCGATGACGCCGTTGAGTTCCGCCGCGACATCGTGACACGCTCCATCGCGGCCGGCCGCGGCGCCAACGCCGTGCAGATCATGCCAGCCAGCGAGTTCATCCTGGGCGCCACCGATCAGGAAGCCCAAGATAAGAAGGCCTGGTCCGGAGCCTGCAGATCGGCCCGCAGCAGGCCATTGCTTATCTGGAACAGTTCTGGGGGGGCCGCGAACTCTCGTCCTACGATCCCGATGGCCCTCTTCCGGAGATCGATCCCGTGGTGGAGGAAACTTCCGAAACCCGCGGCAGTGGCTTCCATGGTGCCAAGCCCGCCAGCTTGCTGATCAGTGGAGGGCCGAGGCCAAGGACAAGGGACTCTCCATCCGCCAGTTCGTCACCTCCAAGACGGCACGCATCGACGCCACTTTTACCGGTTCGTACACGGCGGTGGCCGACCACCTCGCGGAGTACGCCCGGGTGGGCGCCGTGGACGGCTTCAACATCTCGCCGTGGCTCATCCCCCACAGGCTTGGACGACATCGTCAACCACCTGGTTCCCGAACTTCAGGAACGCGGCGTCTACCCCCCCACGGAATACCGGGGGCACAACGCTGCGCGAAAACCTGGGACTGGAAACTCCGGTGCGGTCCGAAGATTCGGTGCGCGTCGGATGAAGCAGAACGCCTGCTGAAGAACTTGCTGCGTCGGCTTGGCTTGCAGCCGGGCCCACGCGGGACAGAGCCCGACGGCGGCGGCTCGAGTGCCGCCGTCGTCGACGTTTCGCGCGGAACGGTCAGCTTGCAGCTGACGGTGTGGGGGGGGCAGGCGCTTTAGCCGGTGCTAGAGAAGTTCGCGGAACACGTTCCAGCCGCTGCAACCGGCCCTTGGGGCCCGTAGAGGCCGGTGGTCATGGCGCCCGTGGAATAGAGGACAAGGTCGCCGTTGCCATTGACGGCGGCAAGGTTGTTGTATTTCTGATGGGCGTAACTGCCCAGACCCGCCACATCCTGGAAGTCGTTCCAGCCACCACCCATGAACGCTTGGGCGCCCCAGCCGCCCTGACCGTCGGCGGAGTACAGCTGAAGGCCACCACTATGGTCCCGGCCGAAGATTTCCACCGTGCCGTCACCGTTCATGTCGCCGCCAGGATGATCTTGTTCATGACCTGCCAACCCCAACCCACCTTGGACGGGGCGAGCCAACCGCCGTTTCCATTGCCCGGGTACAGGAACAGATCGCCGGCCGCGTTCCGCGCCAGGACGTCGTTGGTGCCGTCGCCATTGAAATCTCCGGGTCCCAGGATCGAGTCGAAGACGTTCCAGCCGGCACCGACCTGCCGGGTTGGAAGCCAGCCGCCGTCGCCATCTCCCGGGTACAGGAATAGCTGGCCGGACGCGTTCCTGGCGAGCAGATCGTTGAATCCGTCGCCATCGAAATCCCCCCCGGGGGGAGAAGACGATGTTGAACATGTTCCAGCCCGCCCCCCCCACCTGCCGGGGCTCATCCCAGGAACCGAAATAGACCGGGCACGGACCCTCGCACATGCCTTTGTAATAGGTGTAGGTCCGCGGGTACAGGATGAGCCGGCCATCATGCGTGCGGGCGAGGGGCTCAAAGTTGCCGCGGCCGGTCCAACCCATGGCACGGCTGGACGCCTTGATGGCTTTGGTCTCTGCGCTCAACTGTGACCCGGTGGGGCAGCCTGGCTCGCCGGGTGTGAGCGGGTAAACCCTCAAGGAGATGCGGCTGCCCTGGTCCTCAGGGAGGACACGCAGGGTTTCACCTTGACGCTCGGCGGGGGGGAGTGGTTGGCCATTGCGCAACCATTCCAAGGTGATCGCATCCCCCCCGGAACCGTCGGGGGGGTTCCTGCAGCCCCCAGTAGTCGTAGTTGTACTGGCGTCTCATTTCAGAACCGACGTAAGGGACGCCGTCGATGTACGGTGTCGGCTGGGACGCTGCTGTGGCTGGGCCGCCCCCCCGAGCAGCCCGGCCACCGGCAGCCCGGAACCCAGGAGTCCTACCGCCATTACGGTCGTGACAGAGCGCCTCAACGAGCGCGATCGAAAGATCCCCATTTTTCCCCCCCCCGGAAAGTATCGCGTCGTTGCCGCGTGGTGTGTGCTGAGGCTACCGCACTTCCGTCCGTGAGGTCAGGGGTTGACGGGGGGGGCCACCATGAACACATCGATGGGGTCCTCGGATTCCAGCACGAAGCCGTGACGTTCATACAGGCGACGGGCGGCGCTGCCTGAAGCACGTTCAAACGGAACGGGCTTTCGTCCAAGGAAGCCGACAATACGTGGTGAAGCACGGCACTGCCCAGGCCTCTGCCTGATGCGCGGGAGCCACATAGAAGTGTTCGATCCACCGGCTGTCCGGCTCAGGTCGGATAGCGATCACACCTGCATCTACGCCGTCCGAATGAATGACGTACGTATGTTCGGGCTGGAAGCCGTTCAAGAAGCGCTCGCGGACCCGCACAGGATCGAAACGCTGCAACCGCTCAAGGTCCGGGCGCATCACTACAGCGCGCAGTTCGGCAATCCAGGCGGCGTCGGTGGCTACAGAGGGGCGGAGGACAAAGTCAGCGGACATGCCATCAAGCCTATGCCGCCCATTGGATTGCTGGTCAGGAGGCCTTCGCCAGGTACTCCGCTAGGGCATCACGCATTATGGCGGAGGGCTTTCGGTGCTCAGCTGCGGCGCGGGCCAACAGTTGTGCGTCCATTTCCTCTGGAAGTCGGATGGACCGGGAGGGTGAAGTGCCCTTGGCACTCAAGGAAGGCTTTCCGACGGCGCGTCGTACTGCCGCCGCCGAGCCCAGCGCAGCCTCAAGGATCGAGTGTCCCGCTTCGGGCCCTTTGGCTTCGTGATGTGGGCATCGGGTCCGATGTCTGCAGTCTCCGCCCACTCGGCAAGATCCGCGTAGCGCTCGTCCTCTTTTGCTTCCATCCCATTTTCATTCATTGCGTAGTGCCCCTTTCTGCAATATCGAGAATCTTCCGTCTGGCGGTGTTATTGACGCCATCACCTCAAGGATCGTCCGATTATCCCTACCTGGTCCGATAAAGAGGTCAGGCCTAATGACTGCTTCTACGCGAGGCTCATCAAATTGCTGAATGTGGTAGGTGTAATTAAGGATCGCGTTAAGCGCATCTTCCCGGTTCACGCCATGCTTGCTCGTGCTGCTCGCCCATCTAATCCCCATTAATTATTGTCACACAATATTGCTCGGTATTGCAAGACAATATTGACAGGGTGGTGGGTATACCCGCGAGGCCTGAGGCCGCCCACGAAAACCATAGGATGAAACCGACGAAAGGTGCAGCCACGATGGTCACACGCGAAGAAGTAGAAGCAGCGTACTCACGGACAGCCGGCTGGGTTCGCCATACGCCGCTGGCCGAGAGTGGCAACCAGGAAACGTACCACCTGTGGTTCAAGTGCGAGTATATGCAGCACACGGGCTCCTTCAAGGCCCGTGGCGCCTTCAACCGCCTGCTCACGGCGAAGGAAAGCGGAGAGCTCAATCCGGAGGTGGGCATCGTGGTGGCTTCCGGTGGCAACGCCGGCCTTGCCAACGCTTACGCCGCAGCCAAGCTGGGAGTCCCTGCAACAGTTTTCGTTCCAGAATCGGCTCCGGCAAACAAGGTCCACAAGCTCTACGCAAGTGGCGCGAAGGTAGTCCAAGGCGGCGCTGAGTACGCAGAGGCCTATGCCGCTGCGATCCGCTTCGCCGAGGACAAGGGCGCGGTGTACTGCCATGCCTATGATCAGCCCGAGATCGTGGCTGGCGCAGGTGGCGTCGGGCTTGAGCTCCTGGACGAACTGCCCGACGTCGACACGATCCTGGTTGCTGTAGGCGGCGGCGGGCTGATGGGCGGCATCGCAGCGGCGGTAGAGGGCAAGGCTCGCGTGGTGGGCGTCGAACCCGAAACGGTTCCCACCCTGCACACCGCGTTGGCCAAGGGCGAGCCAGTGGACGTGGCAGTCTCCGGGATCGCGGCCGATTCCCTCGGAGCCCGGCGGATCGGAGAGATCGGCTTCGGAGTTGCCCGGCGTACGGGTGTCCAAAGCCTGCTGGTCACCGACGAGGATATTGTCCAAGCCCGGAGGCCCTGTGGGAGACGCACCGCATCGTGGTGGAGCACGGCGCAGCCGCAGCCTACGCCGCGCTGCTGTCCGGCGCTACACCCCCCCACGAGCGGGCGAAACCGTTGCCGTCATTCTTTGTGGCGCCAACACTGACCCCCCCGCCCACTTCTAGCCGCACCCAAGTAGGTCGCAGCAGTGCGCGTGAGCTCTCAAAACGCGCACTGCTGCGACTCAGTTGGGTCAGCGAGCCTACTTCTTGGGCAGGCCTGCCGGGTTCAGCTCGGACGCCGGAATGGCCTCGGAGGAGAGTCCCCAACGGTCCAGGATCTTGCCGTAGCTGCCGTCCTTGATGAGGGTGTTGAGTGCAGCCTGGGCGGCGACGGCGAGTCCGTTGCCCTTTTGGGTGGTGAAGGCAATTTCGGCCTTCAGCGGCCAGCCGCCTTCGAGCGTGCCCACTTCCTTGGTCTTTCCATCTTTCGCAGCCTTGTACGCCGCGGAAGCATTGGGTCCGAACGTCAGGTCCGCACGGCCTGACTGGAGGGCGAGCTGGGAGGCGGAGTCGTCGTCGTAATACTGGAACTCAACCGGCTTCAAACCGTTCTTCTTGTTCTCCTCGTCCCATCGCACCAGGATGGCTTCCTGGTTGGTGCCCGAGCCGACGATGATGCGCTTCCCGGCCACGTCCTTGGCTTCCTTGATGGTGGAGATGTCCGAGTCGGTCTTGGCGTAGAAGCCAGGAGGTCGTTGCGGTACGTGGCAAAATCGAACTTCTCCTTGCGGGCCTCGGTCACAGTGACGTTGGAGAGGACGGCCTCGTACTTGCCGGATTCGACGCCAAGCGGCCAGTCGGCCCACGCCACGGGCAGCACTTCCACCTGAAGGCCCAGGCTCTCACCCACTGCGTAGGCGATGTCCACTTCGCTGCCAATGAGGGTCTTGTTGTCCGTGGCAAACGTGCTCAACGGCGGAGTGCCGCCGGTGGTCACCACGGTCAGCTTGCCGTCCGCTTTGATGGCGTCCGGAACCAATGCGGCCGCGGCTGAGTCCACAGACACCTTGATGCGGTCCTGCTGGGGGGGTCAGGTTGAACTCTTTGGTGCTTGATGAAGCGCTCGACGCCGGGGGGCGGTCGGCCCCGTTGCGGCCGTCGCCCCGGGATCGGA
>BBFS01000069.1 GCA_001313365.1 Paenarthrobacter nitroguajacolicus JCM 14115 | reverse complement strand
CTCTGTCTTTAGCGTCCGGCGGAGGTGCGGCGAGGCGTCGAGCTTGTCCTGGGCGGCGCGAAGCGCGCCGACGGCGAACTCCAACTGTTCGGCTGGCAGGGTGTAGGGAACGCGCAGGTAGTGCTCGAACGCGCCACCCACCCCGAAGCGGGGGGGTCCAGCTGCCAAGCGCACGCCGAAGTCGGGTGCAAGAACAGTCAGTGCGGTGCTGCATGGAGTGGGAAGGCGGCACCATGCTGTCAGTCCACCCCGCGGTCGCTCCACCTCCCACGAGCAGATGCTCCGCGAGCAATCCCAGCAATGATTCCCGGTTGTGCCGGAGCTCCTCAAGCCGGGCATCAAGCGGTTCGGCGAAGGACCGCACCAGGCGCGCCGCCGCCAGTTGTTCAACCACTGGCCCGCCCAGATCCATGACTGTCCTCGTGGCGATAAAGCGGGCAATCAGGGACTCGTCTGCCCGGATCCACCCGGTCCTGAGTCCCGCCCAATGCGATTTGCTCAGCGACCCGATGGAAACCACCGCAGGACTGAACGACGACATCGGCGCGGTGCGGACGCCGTCGAGATTCAACCCACGCAGCGTTTCGTCCACCACCAGCACGGTTCCGGAAGCAGCGGCCGCCCGCGTAAGGCGTCTGCGTTGCAGGTCGGACATGATGCGCCCGGTCGGATTGTGGAAGTCCGGCACCAAGTAGGCCATGGCCGGGCGCTGCTGATTCATGGTGGCCACCATCGCATCGATGTCCCAGGCTGGCGAGGTGCCCCAGGGCAGCGCCACCGGCAGGGGCTTGCAGCCGGCGGCGCGGATGGCGTCCAGGGCGTTGGGGTACGTGGGGTGTTCCACTAGAACCCGGTCCTGCTTTCCGGCCAGGGCGCGCAGCACAATGTTGAGGGCATGCTGTGCACCGGAGGTGACAAGGATCTGGCCCGGCGTCGTTGGCACCCCTTCCGCTGTGTACTTCTCTGCGATGGCTTCGCGGAGGGCCGGCACCCCCAGCGCGTCGTAGCCGAACCCGGGCAAGAGGGCCGGCAACTCGGTCAGGGCGTCAGCGAAGGCGCGATGCACTACCTCGCCGGCGGCCGGCAAAGACGCATACGCCAGATCCAGAAGCTTCGGGAACAGCGAACCCAGGCGCGCTTGCTGGTTCGGTGCGGTGGGGGGAATGCATGTCCGTCCGCGGCTGCCCTGACCTGCCGTGAGGAATCCCTGTTCGCGCAGGCTCGCATACGCGGCAGTGACCGTGGTCCGGCTGAGTCCGAGTGTCCGGGCGAGTGCCCGCTCGCTTGGCAACGCGACGTCCAAGGGGATGCGCCCGTCCATCACCAGCAAACGCACGACGTCGGCCAGCTCACGGTAGGCGGGCAGGGCGCCGGAGTTCCAAGAGCCGAGGAGGCGAACAAGTGCGGTGGGATTCAGGGAGCCGGACATAAGACCAGTATTCCAAACTGGCTATGGAATACAAGGCCAGTTCTCTTGGATGATGTACTTCATGATGACCCGAAGAATCACTCAACTCCTCATTGGCCTCGCGATGTACGGCATCTCCTTGGCCATCTTTATCCGCGCCGGCCTGGGCTTGGACCCTTGGGATGTGTTTCACCAAGGCCTATCCGAAAAGACGGGTTTCAGCATGGGTGTTGTGGTGATCGCGGTCAGCTTTCTGGTTCTCCTCCTGTGGATCCCGCTCCGGCAGATGCCAGGGATCGGAACCATCGCCAACGCAATTCTTGTGGGTCTCTTTGCCGATCTGGGACTGTGGCTCATCCCGGACGTCTCACACCTTGGCGGACAGATCGCCATGCTCGCCGGTGCCGTGATCCTCAACGGCATCGCGTCCGCTTGCTACATTGGTGCCCGCCTTGGACCCGGTGCCCGTGATGGCCTGATGACTGGGCTTGTCCGCCGAACTGGTTGGTCCGTGCGCCTGGTCCGCACCGGAATCGAGGTGGTTGTCCTGGCTGTCGGCTTCCTGCTGGGCGGTTCCGTTGGTGTTGGTACGGTGGTCTATGCCTTGGCGATCGGCCCGATCGTGCAGGTGTTGCTGCCGAAGTTCATGGTGCCGGAACGTCCACAAGCGACGGCCCCCCACGGAAATCGTGGAGGCCGCGCCGGCTGCCTGACGGCCGCCACTTAGGCGCCGCTTAGCGGCAGGCCTCCAGGTCCTCGCCGTACTGCAACCAGTCCGGTAGGTCCTCACTGAAGGCGTCTCGGATGGCGGGCGATCCAGCGCTCCGCCAGTCGACGTCGTCGTTAATCTCGATCTCGTACTTCTTCCACTCAAACCAGTTGATCATCTTCAACTGCGGGTACTTCTGGTGGGTTTCAACGGAGAAGACCTGACGCCACCATGCCTGCTTGACGTCCAGCTCGGACGCCCCGCCGCGGGCCGGGGGGGTGAAGATGGCTGCCGTCTCCGGGATGGCCACCGGCTTGTTGTGGTCCACACCGTACACCTGATAGAAATCCGGGACGGAACTGTCGTCACCGGCTGTGCCGCTATAAGTGCCGGTCAGCATGGCCAGGAACTTGCCGGACTCCGAGATATCGTTGTTCCCCCCCCAAGGCCGCTGATTGCCCCCAGTGATACAGCGAAACTCCCACCCAATCCACGGCGTCGTTCCCGGGGTAGTAGCGCATAGGTGTCGTCAGCCATGGTCAGCGCACCGTTTCGGTCCGTGTCGAGCGCGGCGAAATCGCCAGTTCCCGGACGGGCCGCGAATTGGCCCCCCCCTGTAAACGGGTAGCCGCCACCATAGTTCGGGGCCCACATCATGGACGATCCCGGCGCCCCGGCATGAATTGCAGCGGCCACTTTGCGGAATACCTCCACATAACGCAGCGGTTGCTGGCCCCAGGAATACCAGGACCCGTTCATTTCATGCGCAAAACGTACGACGACGGGCGTCCCCCCCTGATCGTTGACGGCCCGTAAGTCGGTGGCCAGTTTGGCGATCACTTCGTCGCTCATGGTCTCCAGGCCGCCGTGCGGTTCCAGGGTCAGGAGCAACACGCCCCCCCCTGTTGGGCGGACCTGGGTGACGGCGTTGGTGGTGTGAGCCCACGTTTCGTCGTCGTAGGGGATATCCGAAAATTGCACTACCACCGCCGGATCATGGCCGAGGTTTTCCCGGTGCTCGGACAATGTCTCCGAGTCCCAATCGAGGTTCACGCCCAGAAGCACACCGTCCTTGGGGATCATGGTGGAAGCATCCCCCGGCCCGGCAGAGGGACAGGGCCTGGACTACCGGCACCACCTCCTTGGAAGCAAAACCCAGGCCCGTGGCAGCGAGGGCCGTCACCACCAAAGGGATGAGCAGGCTGGCCCGCCGGCGTTTTCTGTTCGGATGTCCCGTGAAAGTGGGAGGAATCTGCGCCATGGTCAGCCCCCATCCGATGGAGCGATGACGACGCCTGAAGAGAGTCCGCCAACTGAAGCGAGGCGCAAGCCCGCGTGGCCGCACGAGTGCCGCACCGCCGTCGACGGCATCTTGGCGAGTTGCGTAGATACGCGCGACGTGACCCAGATGGGCTTGGAGGTGGGTTTCCTGGAGCTCGCTGGAATCGCCGAAAAGGCGGAGATCGCCGCCGCGCGATCGGAGCAGGTGCAGCACCTCAAGCACCCCCCCTACTACGCCTGATGCTCCCACCGAAGTCACTGCTGCGACATCCAGCAGGACCAGGACGGGGCCGTCCGCGGCGGCTTGGCGGATGCTTGGCGAATAGCGGGAACGGTAGCAGCGTCCAAGCGCCGGTGATGGTCAGATCCACCGATTTCAAGGCGGTGGAGGTGGTGTTCGGGGGCATGGGAGAGCATGGACATGGGGGTCGCTCCTTGCTGGGGGGGTTGGAACGGCGTTAAGTGATGGTTGCGGTCAGGGTGTGGGTTTGGTTGTGGCACCAAGGACGCTGGCGAGCTCCTTGGGAGTGGGCATCGGTTCAACGAGGTGGTCGCCGCGCCCCCCCGGTACCTCGCGGCACCGATCACCACGCTCAAAAGCGCCAGGTCCAAGACAACCCAGGCCAACGTGATGAGGGTGGGATAGAGCGGCGCTTCCCCCGGATGACACTCGGGCAATGCCGATCAACGAGGACACAACGAGCAACGCCATGGCAACTACTTGTAGCCTGACATGCTGGAATCCGCGGCCCGTGGCCTGCTTGCTCTTGGCTGTCACCGAGAACGCGAGGTGCTTGCCAAGGAAAACCGCTGCCGCACCTGAACACGTGGCTGCGATCCAGGTGGGAAACAGGGCAAAGGACCACTGCTGGCCGCGCCACAATCCCTTCGACCCGTTGCCCGCTACTTGGAAGAGCAGCTGACACGAAATGAAGAAGGGCAGGAAGAGGCAGAAGAACACCACGGGGCTGGCGGTCAGCGGGTAGGTACCGGCCACCAGGAACACCACAGGCGCCGCGATGTAGCTCAGGCCGCGAAGCCATTCAGATAACTCGTCATAGTGCCCAGATACATTAGGCGCTGAGCCACGGTGAGGCCCCGAAGAAACAACGGATTGTCACTGAAGAACACCTGCATGGTGCCGGCCGCCCATCGATGCCGCTGCGAGAGCATGGTGGACACGTCCTCAGGGGCCAACCCATGGACCAGCACCTCGTGGTGGTAGACGCTGCCCCCCCACCCCCCCATCGCGTGAAGGTGCATGGCCGTTGCCATGTCCTCGGTGATGGTGGTGGTGTCCATAGGATGGATGGCCAGTGCTTGGTCCGTGTGGGCCACATCCACCGATTCCAAGACAGCGTCAAGTTCCGGCACCACGTCGTCCAATGCATCGGGAACTGCCAGAGCGGCTGTATGGAAGGCGATGCGGAGTTCGAAAGTGATCTCGGCGAGGACATCGCCTCTGCGCACCTGATGCTCCGCGCGTGCCACTGCCTCCAAGGCCTGTTCTGCAACGATCATGGCCGCGGGATGACGCCTGCCGAGTTCGCCGTGAAGGTCCTGCAAACGCGATCGGCCCCGACGCAAAGCGCGCCAGGTCTGCTCAGTGGCTGTCCGCGTGTAGCGGGTCAGGCCCAGGGCCATGAGGCTTCACGCGTAGGACGGCATTGGAACCGCAGAAGAACGCTGCGTCCCAGCCGTCCTTGCCCTGTTGGATGGGGGGGCCGTAGAAGAGTTCCGCCTGGCTTCCCAGCGGGTCCCGTTCCGGAACATTCCAAAAGTGCTGCGGGGGGGTCTGGACGAAAGCCACTTCCTCGGCATCGAAATAGCCCAGCACGCGGTCCAGGAAACGCGGTTCAGGGACTTGGTCTGCGTCAAAGATGGCCACGAACTCGCCCGTTGTCATGGACAGGGCGTTGTTGACGTTCCCTGCCTTCGCGAAGCGCTGCCGGCCATCCCACTCAGGACCGCGGGTGATATACCCGACGCCGATCCGCCGGGCCGCGGTGGCAAATTCGGCCCGGTCGCCGTCGTCAAGGATCCAGGTTTCGTGCGGGTAATCCATGTCTCTGGCCGCGATGGCCGTTTTGAGCACCAAGTCCAGCGGCTCGTTGTAGGTGGCGATGAAAACGTCCACCGATCTGCCGGCAGGGCTGGTGGGGGAGGTGGACGTCGTCGTGCGTTCCACATGGTGACGGCGTAAAGCGCCGATTCGCCAAGCTGTAAGTCTCCGCGGCCACGAGGGGCAGCGAGATCCACCAGGCATCCCACGCGACCGTGCTCGACCAGCGCCAGCTGATATAAATCAATCCAAAGGAAACTACAAGAACTGCAAGGATCCTTACCAGTATTTGTCTGTAAATGCCCATCTTTAGCCTCCGGTAACTGCTGGGGGGGAAAAGGCCAAGGCACGCCAGTATGTCCAAACGCTCCTCAGAGCGAAGTTTGGGAGGACACGACTGACGCGCCTGGAGCTGCATCTTCGATGCTCAAGGGAAGGAATTCGGCTGCGAACGGAATGTCCTTTTCCCAACGGATTTGAAGGAAATCTGCAAATCAGTTGGTTCCTGCTTCCACTTTCTCCCGCCGATATTTCATCCTCGTTACGGCATTGAAAAGTAAACCTGCGTTGATTATTTCGTTGCTGTGACGTTTTGCGTGTCGCCTCGAAAAAGCTTGCGTGCCACGGGTAGACGCCTTCAGAGTGGCACCATGAAGCGAAGACTCATGCCCCCCCTGACGATGCTCGTCGCCGGCCTGACCATCGCAGCTACCCTCATAGCCCCCCCGGAACCGTCCGCGCTGGCTGCCGCTGGTATGCCCCGCACCTGGAGAACTGGTGTGGAGCGACGAATTCAACGGCCCCCCCGCCGGCACGGCACCGGACCCCCGGAAAATGGACTCACGACACCGGAGGATCCGGCTGGGGCAACGGCGAACTGCAGTACTACACCAACAGCACAAATAATGCTGCAGCGGATGGGCAGGGAAACATGGCCATCACCGCCCGGAGGGAGAATCCTGCGGGATATGAGTGTCACTACGGGCCGTGCCAGTACACGTCCGCGCGCCTCCTGACCGCCGGCAAGTTCAGCCGAACACAAGGTCGGTTCGAAGCCCGGCTCAAACTGCCCAAGGGGGCAAGGCATGTGGCCCGCCTTCTGGATGCTCGGCGACAACGTCTTCACCGACGGTTGGCCCACCAGCGGCGAGCTCGACATCATGGAAAACGTTGGCAAGGAACCCGGAACGGTTTGGGGGAGCATTCACGCCCCCCCGGCTACTCCGGGGCCAACGCCTCCAACGCCAGCTACACACTGCCCGACGGTAAATCCCTGGGCGATGCTTTCCACACGTTCACGGTGGACTGGGGGCCCGAGTCCATCACCTGGTACATCGACGGAACGGCCTTCTCACGAAAGACCAAGGCAGCAACTGCCGGCCCGTGGGTTTTCGACCACGACTTCTTCCTGCTCCTGAACCTCGCCGTGGGCGGTTACTGGCCCGGAGCGCCAGCTTCAGACACGGCGTTTCCGCAGTCGCTGCTGATTGATTACGTCCGAGTGTATGAGCTTGCTTCCGTTCCGGCGGCGCCTTCCTCTGCGGCCGGCACGCGTATTCAGGGCTATGCCGGAAAATGCATTGATGTGGCCGGTCGGCAGGCGTCTGACGGGGGTCACCTTGCAATTGTGGGACTGCGATACGGCAGCGTCGGAGCAGTGGACGTTTGCTGATAACGGCACCATTCGGTCACTGGGAAAGTGCATGGACGTGGCGTGGGGATCAACGGCCAACGGTGCACGAGTCCAACTCACCAGTTGCAACGGCAGTCCGGCGCAGCAATTCGTCCTGAACAATGCCGGGGATCTGGTGAACCCGCAGGCGGACAAATGCGTGGACGTGACTGACTGGAATTCATCCAACGGTGCTCGGTTGCAGCTGTGGGATTGCGCCGGTTCCACCAACCAAAAGTGGTGGCGGATGGCGTAGAAAACGTCCGACGGCGGCGCGCAGCTTGCGGTGTCCGGCGGCTATTGCTGGGGCGGCTGGGGGGGAGCTTCCTGGAGTAGCGGGCCGGGCTGGCAGTTGCGCGCAGCCGTCGCGGCGGTTGTTGGCCGGACCTGGCTGGCCTTAAGTGGCCAGGTCCGGCCCCCTTGTTGAGCTTCATGCTGGACTATGGAGCCGGCTGGCAGCGCGGACAGAAGTAGATGTCCCGTTCTTCCGTGCCGTCCGGTCCGGCAAGGAGGCCGCGGCGTACAGCAGTGCCGCAGCGCCGGCATGGTTGGCGCTCCCGGCCGTACACCCAGTACCCGGGACGCATGGCGCGCGGCCCCAGGGTGGTCCTCCGCCCGGGACCCAGGTTTTCGCCGAGGAGCCGTTTGGCGTCATTGACTGTCTTGGCAAGGTCAGGGACGTCTCCTATGGGCAGGGCAGGGTGAATGCCGGACAGGAAGCATGCTTCGCATCTGTAGATATTGCCAATGCCCGCAAGCTTCCGCTGGTCCAGCAACGCGAATCCCACGGTGACGTCCGGTTCGGCGCGAAGCCTGCGCAGCGCTTCTTCCTCGTCCCAGTCGGGGCCGAGCAGGTCCGGCCCGAGGTGTCCGACGATCTTGTCTTCCTCAGCTGTGGGCACCACTTCCAGGATGCCCAGCGAGAACCCGACGGCATCCACGGAGTCCGTGCGGAGCACGCACCGGGCAGTGTGGCCGGGTTTGGTCCAGCGACCACCCGGTGGGTAGGTCATCCAGTTCCCTTCCATTTTGAGATGGGAATGGATGGTGAGGGCACGGGGGGTTTCCTGCTGGCGCCGGGTTCCTCGTCAGCAGGGCCCGTCAGGCGCATGAGCAGGTGCTTTCCCCTGGGAACAACCTCGGCCATGGTCCAGCCCGCCAGGTTCAGGGTGGCAAATCGTGGCACGCGGAAGTCGGAGGCCTTGAGGGTCTTCCCGGCCAATGCCTCGTGCAGCCGTGACGCGGCCCGCCAAATGGAATCACCTTCAGGCACGGATACGGAGTCCTTTCGGAGTGGAGTATGCGCCGGCGGCCGCGAGGGCGACGGCGATCGGGGTTTCCAGGAGATCGTGGCCGTTGACTTTCTCCATGAAGAGTTTGTCCACGGCCCCGCGGCGCACCACATCCACCAGCGCCTGGGCCGCAACTGTCAGCACGGCGTCGTCCTGGCTAAAGGTGAGCAGCGTCTTGCCGCCGCGTTCCACGTAAAGGACCAACGCGCCGTCGACCATCACCACCAGCGCTCCGGCCTTGCGTCCCGGCGGTGCCGGAACCGGCGTCGACAGAGAGCGCAGGCCAAGGAAGGGCCGCGCCGTAGGGGTTGGCGGGGTCTGTCGCGGCAAGTGCGAGCGCGGTGGGGTCGGCTTTGGAGATGCGGGCGTCCTCCGTGAACGACCTTAACCGGTCAACCGTGGCAGGGACGGCGAACTGGGCGGCCCCCCCAAATGCTCGATGAAGTAGCCGCGGCGGCAACGGCCGGCTTCCTCCAACCGGGCCAGCACTTTATACATGAGCCCGAAGCCACCGATGATGTTCTCCGCCATGACCGAACCACGCGTCACCACGCCGTAGCGGTCCAATAAAAGCTCAGCCGTGCCGCGAGCGTGGATAGTGGGGGGGTCCAGTTCCGGGGGGGCGGGAAGCGCTGACCAGCGGCCCACTGCCGACGGCGGGGGGCAGGCGCAATGCCACCTGTTACCGAGCCGTAGCGACCCCCCGTTAGCCCGGGTGAGCCCAAGAGGCCCGTCCCATGGGAACGGCCAAGCCTGCTCATGCGCGGGGCCCGGGCCTCGGCGCTTTGGCTACTTGCCGGTGGGCGGTTTTCCCGCCGGCGATCATGGCCCTCACGGGAGCGAAAGTATCGCCTGTTACACGGCCGGCCCAGACGAGGTCCCAGAGGGCAGACACCACGCGTCGTCGCTCAATACCGCGTCCATGCCACCGGCCACATCCGTCAGTTGCCGGAAGAAGTAGCCGCCGCCTGCGCTGAAATGTTCCAAGAGCCGCTGCTGGGCATCACCGGGTTCGAATTCGGGGTCCGGGTTGAGCGTCAGCTCAGCGGAATCGGCTACATGGAGGCTGATCCAGCCGTCGTTTCCGGGCAGGGAGCCTGCGCCGGACCAAAGGAGTTCGCCGGCGGCCATGAGTTCGTCCAGCATTGCCGGTTTGTAGTCCGCCACCCTGCTCGCGAGTACCAAGGTTCCCATGCGGATGCCGGGATGGGCACTCCGGACAGTTGGTCCACGGCCGTGATGATCCCGTCCAGCCCCCTTAGCGCCTGGCTTCGGGACTTACCCGGCGAGGTCACGTTTTGCCATGCCGGCAGGAACCGGCCGTAGGCGGCGGTGTCCACGGGCTCCACTTCGGCCCGCAGTGCAGCGAGCGAGCGACGCCTCAGTTTCCGCAGGACCTCGGCATCGCACCACTCGCTGGACGGTGGGGCGTCCACGCTCATGAGCTCTGAGTCGGCTGCCTCCAACGGTTGCTCTGAAACGGCGTGTGGGCGGAATTCGCCTTCCACCACCCGACCATCACCGGCCAGGCGCTTAAGGGCAGTATTGACACCGCGACGCCCAGTCCCAGCCTCGCCGCAGCTTCGGCGGCCGTGAACGGGCCGTGGGTGCGCGCGTACCGGGAAACGAGGTCGCCCAAGGGATCGTGGACGGGTTCAATGAACGCGAGCGGCACGCCCATGGGCAGCGGAACACCGATGGCGTCCCGGAGCCGTGCCGCGTCCTCAATTGCCGCGAAGCGCTCGACGCCGCCGATGGTTACCTTGAGCGCGCGGTTGGCTTTCTGCAATGCCGCGAGGTGGGAGCCGGCGTCCGCGACGCTGCCATGTGGCGCAGCCGCTTGGGCTTCGTCGAAGTGGTCCGCGCCTTCAACCTCGGCCTGTTCCACTCCTTGGAGCCGCTGGGCCACTTCTTCAACGCTGAGCGGACCGAGCAGCCTCAGCAGATCCGCGACGCCTTCCATGCCACGAACGTCGGTCCGGGGCAAGGCGCTGCAGTTCCAACTCTGTTGAATCGATGACGGCGGCGTCCAGGAGTTCGCGCAGTTCCACGCGGCCCAGGAGTTCGTTGAGGAGCGTGGAGTCGAGGGCGAGGGCCGCAGCCCGACGTTCCGCCAAGGGGGGGAGTCGCCCTCGTAGAGGAACTGGGCAACGTAACCGAACAGCAAGGACTTCGCGAAAGGGGAGGGCTGCTGCGTGGTGGTCTCCACGATTCTCAGTTCCCTGCGCTCCACGGACGCTGCGATGTCTTTCAGTGCGGGTAGATCGTAAACATCCTGCAAGCATTCCCGGACTGTTTCGAGCACGATGGGGGAACGAAGGGTACTTCCGGGCGACATCCAGCAACTGGCTGAGCGCTGGCGTTGCTGCCACAGCGCTGGCGCTTGGCCGGGTTCTGCCGGGGGGGAGGAGCAGTGCGCGGGCTGCGCATTCGCGGAACCGGGATGCGAACAGGGCGCTGCCGCCTACTTCCGCGGTGACAATTTGTTCGAGTTCCTCCGGGTCGAAGAGGAAGAGTTCGGCGCCGGGTGGCTCGTCTTCCATCATGGGCACGCGCAGCACGATGCCGTCATCGGCTGCCATGGCGGATCCGTCCAAGCCATAGCGCTGCTGCAGGCGTTGGCCCACTGCAAGTGCCATGGGGGGGCGTGAACGGGCATGCCGAATGGGCTGTGGAGGACTACCCGCCAATCGCCGAGTTCGTCGTGGAAGCGTTCAACCACCAGAGTTCGGTCGCTTGGGACAATCTCTGTGGCTTCCTTTTGCTCCCTCAGGTACTGGATCAGGTTGTTTGCGGCGAAGGCATCCAATCCGCTGGCCTGGCAACGTTCCATGGCCGGGGGGGCTTCGTCTGCTGCCGAGAGTTCCCGAATGAAAGCACCCAGCGCGCGGCCCAGATCTACGGGCCTGCCGAGGGAGTCGCCCTTCCAAAAGGGAAGCTTGCCGGGTTGCCCAAAGGCAGGGGGGGAGACCAGCACTCGATCGTGGGTGATGTCCTCGATCTTCCAACTGGTGGCTCCGAGTGCGAAGACGTCTCCCACCCGGGATTCGTAGACCATTTCTTCGTCGAGCTCACCAACGGCGTCCTCCCTTGGCTGCACGGGCCGAGGCGGTCGGTTCACTCCCGTCCCCCCCGCTGCTGGGGGGAAGCTGAGCCTCTACTTCCGTACCGATGATGTAAACACCGAATAGTCCGCGGTCCGGAATGGTGCCGCCTGACGTGACAGCAAGGCGCTGGGCACCGGGCCTGCCCTCAATGGTCCCGGCGTGCCGGTCCCAGACGATGCGGGGCCGTAGTTCTGCAAATTCGTCTGAAGGATACCTTCCGGCCAGGAGGTCCAGGGTGGCTTCGAAAGCCGAGCGTGGCAGGCTCGCGAACGGCGCTGAGCGACGGACGGTGCTGAACCAGTCCTCAACGTCGATGCTGCCCAAGGCGGTAGCCGCCACTGTTTGCTGGGCCAGGATATCGAGCGGGTTGGCGGGAATGCTCAGGCGTTCAATCTGCCACTGAGCATGCGTTCAACGGTGACGCTGGTGTGCAGGAGATCCGCGCGGTGCTTGGGGGGGAAGAGCACGCCTTCGGAGATCTCGCCGACCTGGTGCCCGGCACGGCCAACGCGCTGCAACCCACTGGCCACCGACGGAGGTGACTCCACTTGGACCACCAGGTCCACGGCACCCATATCGATGCCGAGCTCCAGAGACGAGGTTGCCACAACGCAGCGGAGCCTGCCGGACTTGAGATCGTCCTCGATCATGGCCCGCTGGTCCTTGGAAACCGAACCATGGTGCGCGCGGGCCAGCACAGGATCGGCGCCGGTAGTGCTTCCAGCCTGCGCCATCATGTGCGCAGGAGTGGCCGTGGAGGCCGGGATTCCGGGGCTGGTTTCGGTGGCCCCCCGGGAGCCGCCCACTCATTACCGCCCACCGCCATCAACTGGCGTTCAGCGTAGATCTCGTTGAGCCGGGCTGTGAGACGTTCCGCCAGGCGACGGGAATTGGCAAAGACAATGGTGGACTGCTTGGACAGGACCAGATCCACGATCTGCTCCTCCACATGCGGCCAGATGGAAGCCTGGGGTTGCAGGCCCGATGCCGGCCCGGAGTCGAATGCTCCCGCAGCGCCCTGAAGATCCGACATGTCCTCAACGGGGACTGTGACCGTGAGGTTCCAGTTCTTCTTGGATGGCGGAGCGACAATTTCCACCGGAGCTTGCCCTGCCAGGAACTGGGCCACCAACTCTCGGGGGGGCTGGACTGTGGCGGAGAGGCCGATGCGCTGGGCAGGCTTCGGAAGCAGGGCGTCGAGGCGCTCCAGGGAAACGGCCAGGTGCGCGCCGCGCTTGGTGCCTGCTACGGCATGCACTTCATCGATGATGATGGTGTCCACTTCGCTCAGCGTCTCCCGGGCACGGGACGTCAGCATGAGGAACAGTGATTCCGGGGTGGTGATGAGGATATCCGGCGGGTTGGTCAACAGCGTGCGGCGATCGGCCGCCGTCGTATCTCCTGAACGCACGCCGACTGTTACCAGCGGTGCCGGAAGCCCTAAACGCTTGGCGGTTTGGGTAATTCCAATCAGGGGTGCGCGGAGGTTTCGCTCCACATCCACACCCAGTGCCTTCAGCGGCGAGATGTAGAGGACGCGCGTCTTGGTCTTGGGCCGCTTTGCCCGGCCCTTGCCATTGACCGGGACGGTCTCCAGTCCCGGCAATGTGTCGCTGGGCTTGGAATGCAGGCGATCGAGGCCCAGAGAAAAGCAGCGAGTGTCTTGCCGGAGCCAGTAGGAGCGACGACCAAGGCATGAGAGCCCGAGGAGATCGCGTTCCACGCCCCCATCCTGCGCGGGTGTCGGCTCGGAAAAAGCGCCTAGGAACCATTCCCTGGTTGCCTGGCTGAATCGGCTGATGGCGCCATCCGACGCCTGCGGCTCCTGCATTCCTCCATCATGCCCCACGACTCCGACAGAATAAGCCGGAGCCGTGGGAAGACGGTCAGACTGCCTGGAACGCCGTGATGGTCAGGAGCTTAATGCCCGCGTTGCTGCACGCATCGTGGGGGGGCTCCGGGATGAACAGCGACGCTGTGTCGTTCGGCGGGTAGATCCGGAAACCGGCGGCGGGCACCTTGGTGCAGTCGCCGTAGTTGCCGGCTTGGGTGTAGCGGATTTCGGCCCACGCCGACTTTCCCGGAACCAGTTCAATCTTGGTCACCGGAGTTGTGGTTTCGCGGGTTGCAGGTTCGCCGATTGGCTCACCATTGGCGTCGGCAGTCAGGGAGACGCCGGCGAAGCCTTCCAAGATACAGGGGGGGGCTGTGCCGGAGTTTGTCAGTATCAACTTCTCGTAGATGCTGCCGGCCGCACCGCCGCCGGTCGCGTCGGTTGTGGCACTTAAGGACGCAGCCTTGCACAGCTCGGGTGCTGCGGGTGCTGCGGATGTTGCTGACGCTGAGGGTGAGGGCGTCGTCGTGGCTGTTGCAGAAGGAGAGCTGGACGTCGCCGGGACCGAGGCCGACGGCGTCGAGGAGGTTGGCGGGGCGCTGCTGGTCCCGGACGGGCTGGGGGGGCTTGGCCCACAAGCAGCAAGAAGCAACAGCGCAGCGGCTGCCGTCGTCGTCACAAGACCGGTTTTGATGCGCTGAGTCCACATGGGCACCAGCTTTGTTCCGGCCATGATGCGAGTCAATTCAGCCACGGCTTGAAGCGCGGATTGCGCCCGGATTGTGATCTTCCGGGCACCAATCGACGTCAACTACTTCGTGTCGGCTTTGGCCACTGCCGGCTTGGCCGAGCGGCTGCGGAAGAACGCAGCGCCGCCCAAGCCCAAGCCCGCAATGCCGGCGATCAGGCCGGCCCAGCTGCGCGCCTGCGAGCCGTCGTCCGTTACGGCGGAGGCAGGCTCGGTGGATTCCGTCGTTGCAGCGTGATGGTCGCCTGCGGCATCGGCCGGAGTGATGGTGACCGACGGGGGCAGGGGGCCTTGAGATCGTGCTCGTTCTGACCCTCCTTGGCAATCTCCGACCAATCGGTCTGTCCCTGTTCGCAGGTCTGCAGCGTGGGGGGGAAGTAGAGGGTCTTGCCCGCGGCATCGGGCAGCTTGACCGACAAAACAAGGGCGTCCCGCAGGTGTGGGTCCAAGGGTGCTTTGGCCGTGTACACGATCTGGCTTGTGCGCTTGGTGATGGAGGTGCCGTCATCCAGCTTCTTGGGCTCCGCGAGGGTCTCCGTGACCTTCTCCACGGTCCAGTTGGGGGGGTTGACCGTGGGCTGGGCGTCGTTCAGTTCCTCGGGGGGGAGTGAAATGGCAACTTTGGTGGTGCCGAAGGTGTCGCAACCGTGAGGGATTCCGAAGGTCACCAGCGCGTACGAATTGGCCGCGGTCTTGTTCGGATCGGCCGAAACGTGCGCGGATGCACCGGCCAGGCCGGCCATCATCAGGACAGCGGTTCCACCGGCGACGGCGGTTGCGGAAAGGGTGCGGCGAGTCGAGGTTTTCATGGGAATTGCCTTTCGGGGGGGCGCCGGCTATATTCGGCGCGGGGGGGTACGGGTATGGAGCCCGTCACCATGCAAAAGGCTTGCTGATGCGGCGCGCAATTTGTCGCGCAGGTGCCGGGCGGAACTAGGTAAGTACGACGACGGCGGGGGGGGCCGCGGCGGCTGTCTTGCCTAAGGTTCCGCCAGGGGGGGCGGGGGGGGATGAAGACGTCGGGTGCGCCTACTGCGACGGGCGAGGCCCCCCGGCGTCGGGCCTGAACACCAACGTGGGCAGGGCGAGCAGCGGACGCAGCCAGGCGCGAGCTGCCACAAGGCATCTTCGCCCTTTGCCAGGATGACGGCGGACACAATGGTGGCCAGGACGTGGCCCACAAACATCATGGCGCCGAAGGCTGTGCCGAGCTCATGGGTGTGTGTCGCCGAAATGTCCAGCCCGGTGCTGAAGGCTTCGCCACCGAGGTGGTGGTTTGTTTGCTGCTGGCTGACAGCTATCGGGCTCAAGGCCGTGAAGGCTTCGTGAAGTGCCAACTGTCCGGCGCCCAAGAGTCCCGCCATGGTGAAAAAGTTCAACTTGAAGCGGGTAGCGAGCGTGGCAGCCAAGGTTGTCAGCGCAACGAGCGCCAGCAGGACCGGTGCGCTGGGAAGTTCTCCGCCACCCACGAGGTGGGCCACTGCAGCGAGGAGAACCACCACAATCGAGATGGCGCCCGACCGCAACGCATGAAAGGGCACCCGGGACTGCGATGTGCGCACGGGCCCTCCCTCATCTGTTGCTGCTTGATTATCGGCGTCTTGATTCTATCGGGAGTTCGGTGCCGGGCAGGACCCGGATGGGTGCCTATGTGGATAGCTCCGCTTAACGCCTCGAGGAGCGAACGAAAGTTGGCTTCGGTGGCTCGGGCACATTCGCTGCGGACTCGGAACGTCGACGGCGGAGCTCAAGTTTCAGGCTTTCCTCACCGCGAGCCATGGCCCAGTGATGATTGGCAGAGAAGGCCGGTTTGAAGAGCCAACTCAAACGGCGAAGCAAGGGCTTGGTGGCACTGACCCGCCAGTCGTAGGTGATGACGACCTCCGGACCGTCAGTCTCGAGTGTCCAGCGGCCCGTGCCGTTGAGGTCACCTTCGGCTGTGAGCGCAAAGCCGTCGAGGGTCACGGGTTCGGTAATGGTGAGTCGCCAACGCAAGGTGTATGGGAGCCAGCCCTTGGTATGAAGGTCAAAGCATGCACCAACTCCATCCGGTCCGCCTTGGGCTACGGGCGTGACCGTGAGGTAGACGGAGGGCCACCACTGTTTGAGAGCCGCGGCGTCGCCCAGGACGTCCACTACTTCCTCGCGTGTGCCCGCCACCCGCCACACCGTGACGAACGCGTAGTCGGTGCTTTTCTGTGTGCGCTTGGTCATTGCTGCCTCCGCGGTCCGTGTGGGTTCCGAGGGTGTCTTACGGCATCCGGCTCAATCTACGCCTGCCTTCGCCGAAGGGTTAGGTCTCGCGGCTTTGGATCTCCCAAAGTGCTGAGATCCTGCCGCTCAAAACTTCAGCCATTGGTTTTCAGGAGGTCTCTCATGTCGAAGAGTGCTTCCAGCGGGGCGGCTGTATCCGTTAGGGGGCGCAACTGGGCCTCCACCGCAGTCTTCGATGTGCCGGGAGTAGCGCTGGTCATCGCCTTCCCGCACCACGATTTTCGAGGCAGTGCCACCTGCGCAGCCAGGTTTCTGCGTTTTGATGTCTTTCGTCCGTTCCGGCAGGCTGCGAACCAGATCCGTTACCTTGGTCCACGTCTCAGCCGACACTGCAGTAGTTTCCTGACGGAGGACATCGCCGTAAGAATCCACAGTGATGGTGGCCTGTGTGCTGGAGGCCTTGATCACGTAGCTGCGATGGTATTCGGGTGGGACGGAACTGTCTCGAAACGTGTATTCGACTGACGTTCTCGCCGGGTCCACTTCAAGCGGCTTGGCGGCGGAGCAGCCACAGTCAGTCCAACTGAAACGGCAGCGATAGCAATCAATGTGATGCGGCAACGCATAATTCCCCCCCCTTGGCAGCCGGGTTTCATGAGCCCGATCGTGTTCAATCTAATCTTCTCCCACCCTGTAAAATCCGAATTACCGTGCATATGCCGGTGCTTTGGGGGGGAGCAACTTTGGGGGGGCATTAGACAGGCTAGCGCCGCAGTTTTAGCTCGCACTCATTGCCAGAGCGCAAAGGCAATCCACTCGCATCAAACCCACTTGTGTTTAGCCGCGCCTAAAAGCGCGGCGTTTGAAAGGACCCTCATGAGTCAAGATCAGCCTGGCTACACGCCACCACCCGTGCCCCCAGGGCTACCAGCCGCCTGCACCCCCAGGCTACCAGGCGCCTGCACCGCAGGGTACCAGGCGCCGCCGGCGTTCGGTCAGCAGCCGCAGGAGGGTTTCCAGCAGCCGTACGGCCAGCCTTTCCAGCCGCCTCAGGGATACCCGCAGCAATTCCAAGCGCCTACCACGCCGCCCAAGTCCTTCCTTGTGACGTGGCTCCTGGCATTGCTGGTGGGCGTCCTCGGCGTTGACCGCTTCTACCTTGGCAAGATCGGCACCGGTATTGCCAAGCTTCTTACCTTTGGTGGCCTCGGAGTTTGGGCATTGGTGGACCTCATCCTGGTTCTGGCCAACAAGCAGACTGATAAGTATCGTCGCCCGCTGGAGGGCTACGACCGGCACAAGCTGGTCGCCTCATCGTTTCCGCTGTAGTGATCCTTGCCAGCATCGCGTTCAACGTAAGCCAGGGCATCGCAACAACCGCAGCCCTCACTGCCCCGGTAACTGCTCCGTCTGTTGAACCTGTCACCAAGTCAACCCCCGACGCCCGCACCTGCGGACGATGTGGAAACCAACAGCCGTGGAAACCTCGTGATGGCCTTTGGCGATATCGGTACCATCAGTGACGGCAAGAGCGGCGACGTCCACACCAAGTTCACCGTCAATAGCATCACGCCGGTCACTTGCACCGAACCGTATGCTCGTCCCTCCGAGAACGGCAACGTGGTGGCGGTTGATATCACTGTTGAGACCACGCCTGAGCTGGCTCAGTCTGCGTACCCGAAGTTCACCTTGAGCGGTTTCGACTTCAAGTACATTGCAGCCAACGGCACCACCTTCAATGGCTCCCTTGCCAGTATCGCGACGTATTCGTGCATTCCTGACGCAGAGCAGTTCCCCCCCAGCGCTGGCATGGGACCCGGCGAGAAAGTCACCGGAAAGGTTGTGCTGGACGTGCCAGCGGCCACCGGGCTTCTGGTTTTCGAGTCCGGCCTCAAGGGTGGCTTTGAGTACAAGTTCTAGTCTCCCCTGACGGACATAAGAAAAGGCCCTGCCTCCCTCATAAACAAAGGGAAGCAGGGCCTTTCTCATTGGCGGTGACGGTGGGATTTGAACCCACGTTGGCTTTTACACCAAACAACATTTCGAGTGTTGCACCTTCGGCCGCTCGGACACGTCACCAACTGAAATAGGGTACCGGAGTTGAGCCCTGTTCCCCCCCAAAACGAGCCCCCCCTAATGAGCTGCAAGGAGAACCAGCTAACGCGCCGGTAAAACACAGCCAACTTCCGTCAGCAGCCCCCCCCACCGATAGATTCGTAAGCACCATGACTATCTCGCATGAACAAGAACACGAAGCCCAGGCCTATTGGGTCACGGAGACGGGCGATGGCGAGCTGCGCCCGGAGGTCCTGCCAGCAAGGCAAGAAGGAGAAGCCCTGGTCAGGACCTGTATTCGGGTGTCAGCCGCGGCACTGAGCGTGTTGTCCACGAGGGCCGCGTTCCGGAGCGCGTGGCTGGCCTGATGCAAGCCCCCCCGCACCAGGAAGGCGACTTCCCGGGACCCGTCAAATACGGCTACCTGAACGTCGGCATTGTGGAAGAAGGCCCGGACGAATGGCGGGGGAAAAACGGTCTTCAGCCTGCACCCACACCAGGACTTCTACGTGTTGCCCACCAGCCAACTCACCGCAATCCCGGAGGACGTACCAGCACGTCGGGCTGTCCTCACGGGCATCGTTGAGGTGGCCATCAATGCCCTTTGGGAAGCCGGACCGAGGCTGGGCGACCGCGTCGCCGTCGTCGGTGGTGGTTTGGTGGGTGGCGTCCTGGCGACGCTCCTGCGGAAGTATCCGCTGGGCCGCCTGCAACTGGTGGACGCCGATCCCGAGAAGCGAAAGCTGGCGGAAATCATCGACGTGGACTTCGCACTTCCCGAGGAAGCGAAGGACGACAACGACATCGTCTTCCACTGCTCCGCCTCCAATGAGGGCCTCAAGTTGAGCCTCCAGCTGGCCGGCGACGACTCCGATGTCATTGAACTTTCCTGGTTTGCCGACAAAGAAGTCACCCTGCCACTCGGCGAGGACTTCCATGCCCGCAGCTGAACATCCGTTCCAGCCAAGTGGGTGCTGTCGCCCTGCCCAGACGGCACCGGCGAACCAACGCCCAGCGCTTGGAACAGGCGGCACTCGAATTAAGGGATCCGCTGTTCGACACGTTCCTGACCAGCGAATGCCTGTTCAGGAACCTGCCCACCACACTCACAAAATTGTTCGAACGGCCCGGCGGTTTCTGCCATGTGGTCGCGTACCCCCCCAACCCGGAGGATTAATTCATGTTCAGCCTGACCGTCCGACGCCACTTCATGGTCGCCCACAGCCTTCCCCCCCGCGAAGCGTTTGGCCCAGCCAGGGCCTCCACGGTGCCACGTTCGTCGCTGAAGTCACCTTCCGCCGCCCCCCCACCCTCAACGACGACGCAATCGTCCTGGACATAGGTGCCGCCGGCACCATCCTTGAGGACGTGCTCGCCGACCTGAACTACAAGAACCTCGACGAACACCCCGCCTTCAAGGCAAGCTCTCCACCACGGAGGCTCTCGCGAAGCACATCGCCGATGCCATGGCCGCCCAAATCCAGGACACGGCGGACGGTCCGGCACTCACTGGCATCGACGTCGTCCTCCGCGAGAACCCTGACGCCTGGGCGGGCTACTCGCTGGAGCTCCCGGTCAAGTAAGTGCACATCCGCTTCCTGGTCCCTGGGAACGTCCGGCACGGTTCCGGCGGCAACAAGTACAACGCCAAGCTCGCGGAGCACCTGACTGCCCTCGGCGTCAACGTTGAGACAGTAACGGTCGACGGCGATTGGCCGGTTGGCAGCCCCCCCATGGACCGGCAGCGGTTCGCTGACATGCTCGACGGCGGCACAACAGTGATTGCCGACGGCTTGGTAGCCAGTGGGGCGCCGGACGAGATCGCCGCCGCGGTCAATGCCGGGACGAAGGTCTGGATTCTGTCGCACATGGCGTTGGCGGACCACCATGACCTTGAGACGAAGGCGCTGGCTGCAGCAACCGGGATCGTCTGCCCGAGTGCCCACGCAGCGGCCGAGTTGGAGGCAAAGCACGGGATACAAAACATCGTCGTCGCCACGCCCGGTGCTGAGAAGGCAAACCCCGCAGAAGGATCCGAACCAGCACATCGTGGCGGTTGCCGCGTTGCTGCCCAACAAGTGCCAAACACTCTTGGTAGAGGCGCTCAGTCGCTTACCGTATCTCGCTTGGACCGCAGCTCTCATAGGCTCCCACGACGCTGATCCGAGCTATGCGGCCGAGGTGAGGGCCGCCGTCGAGCATTACGGTCTCGAAAACCGAATCAGCATCACTGGCGAGCTGACCGGCGATGCCTCGAAGAGCAATGGCACAGGGCGGACCTGAGTGTTCTGATTTCACGCTCCGAAAGCTTCGGGATGTCCGTCACGGAATCGTTGGCTCATGGCATCCCCGTGCTTGTGCGGCAGGGGGGGACCGGCGCAGTGGAAGCACTGGGTGACACAGGGGCGGGCGCGACCCTGGATCTCAGTGACCCTGGCACCCTCGCCAGCACCCTCCGGACCTGGCTCTCCGATCACGCACTCCAAGAACGATGGCGCAGCAGAGCCCTCACGGCCCGGGAGCATCTCCACGGCTGGGAAGCCACTGCCGCCACCGTCCTTGAGGCTCTTGAACGCCCACCGAGGTGACAGTTAAGGCCAATCCCGAGCACCCGGATCGGCATTAAGTGCCAACTCGCGGGGGGGAGTCAGGGCACGCGGTGCGTTGCGAAGAAGCCCCTCAGCAGCGCCGCACATTCCTCCTCGCGGATTCCGGCGTAGACCTCCACCCAGTGATTGAGGCGGCGCTCGCGGAGGATATCGAACACAGAACCCACCGCTCCGGCCTTCTCGTCCCACGCGCCAAACACGACGCGGGGGAATACGAGCCAGGACAATCGCCCCCCCGGCACACATGGCGCAGGGTTCAAGGGTGACCACCAAAGTGCAGTCCTCAAGCCTCCAGCCGTCTCCATCGGAACCCGCATCGTGAGCGCGCTGACGCAGCGAAGCAGCGGCCTGGCGAATGGCCACCACCTCGGCGTGGGCGGTCGGGTCTCCGAGCGCTTCCCGTTCGTTGCGTCCGGAACCCAGCACCCCCCGCCGTCGGGCCCCCCCAACACCACGGCACCGATCGGTACGTCGTCCGTTTTCAGCGCCAACCGGGCTTCGTCCAGGGCAAGGCCCATCCAGGCCAGGTGATCTGCGTGATACGGCTCGGTGGCGCTCATGTCTCAATGATAGTTTTGGGGGATGCGCACACTCGTCGTGGACCACCCGCTGGTCGCTCACAAGCTCACCGTTCTGCGGGATAAGAACACCCCCCCTTCACCGGTCTTCCGGCAGCTCACTGAAGAACTCGTCACCCTCCTGGCCTACGAAGCCACCCGCGAGGTCAAGACGCAGCCAGTCGAGATCGAGACCCCCCCGGTGACAAAAACCGTGGGCACGGCTTTCACCAAGCCCACTCCGCTGGTAGTCCCGATTCTGCGCGCCGGCCTCGGCATGCTGGAGGGCATGACCAAGCTGGTCCCTACCGCCGAGGTGGGCTTCCTGGGCATGGCCCGTGATGAAGAAACCCTGGACATCATCACCTACGCCGAGCGGCTCCCTGAGGACCTCACCGGCCGGCAGATCTTCGTCCTGGACCCCATGCTCGCCACCGGCGGCACCCTGCGCGAGGCCATCAAGTTCCTCTTCAAGCGCGGTGCCTCGGACGTTACCTGCATCTGCCTGCTTGCTGCTCCGGAGGGGGGGCTGTCCAAGCTGGAAGAAGAGCTCTCCGACGCTAACGTGAAAATCGTCCTGGCCTCGATTGACGAGAAGCTCAACGAAAAGTCGTACATCGTGCCGGGCCTCGGCGACGCCGGCGACCGCCTCTACGGCGTCGCAGTTTAGGGAGCCCCCTACCGGTTTCCCACGCGCCCCGTTAGCCTGTGGCGCATGGACTGGAAACTTGAACTGGTGTTTGTCCCTGTGTCCGACGTCGACCGCGCGAAGGATTTCTACGTCAACAAGGTTGGTTTCAACGCCGATTTCGATGAGCGTCCCATGGACGGCATCCGTTTCGTGCAGCTGACACCGCCGGGTTCGGCGTGTTCCATCGCCATCGGGGGGGAGGGCCTCAGCGATGCCCCTCCCGGGACAGCGCCAAGCTCCAAGTGGTGGTGGCGGACATCAACAAGGCGCATGAGCAGCTCAAGGCCAACGGCGTGGACGTCAGCGATATTGACGTTCAGGATTGGGGGCCACTTCGTTTACTTCGCAGACCCCGACGGCAACAAGTGGGCGGTGCAGTACCTTCCGCAGCGGCCGAACGGCTAAGTCACACTTCAGCACCACCGCATGAGTGTGCGGCAGGATGGAACCATGAGCCATCCTGCCGAACCCGCCTCCCAACCATCAGTGCTGAACGTCCGTGCCGTCCTCTTCGACATGGACGGCACACTGGTGGATTCAACGGCAATCGTTGAGCAAGTCTGGCTCGAGTTCGCCGAGCGCTACGGCTTGGATTTCAATGAGATCCTCCGCACTTCCCACGGCGTCCAGGCCGGCGATACTGTTCGCCGGTATGCTCCCGCTGGCGCTGACTTTGAAGCTTTGACCGCTGAGCTCGGAGAGATGGAGCGCTCCCGGACCGATGGCGTGATCGCCCTTCCCGGGGGGGCCGGGGGGGCCTTGCTGGCGCGGCTGCCCGATGACGCCATCGCGTTGGTCACCTCCGCGGATCGGATCCTGGCCGATATCCGCATGCACGCCGCCGGGCTCACCATGCCATCAACCGCGGTCACCGCGGAGTCTGTCACCCGCGGCAAACCGCATCCGGAGGGATATCTGAAGGCGGCGGCGCTTCTGGGAGCCGACCCCGCCGACGTCGTGGTTTTCGAAGACGCGCCTGCCGGTATTGCCGCCGCGCGCGCCGCGGGGGGGATGCGGACCGTTGTGGTGGGCAACGCCGGCGGAGAACTGGAGCCGGGCATGTGGCGGATCCCGGATTACTCGTCGGTCACCGTTACTGCTGTGACGGACGACGACGGCGGTCACCTCCTGACGCTGACCCTTTAGCCCTTTCTGCGCGGTCTGTTCCAAGCGGTGAACCGGGCGTAGGCTGTGCGCATGTCTGCGATGCCGGAGCGTACGGTGCTGCATTGGAGCGGGCCATGGTCCACGCCGGTGAGTGGCTTGCGTCGGTTCCCACCCGTTCTGTCCGCCCTTCATCCGACGCCGACCAGGTGGCCAAGAGCATCCTGCCGCGTCTCCCCCCCGACGGAGCAACCGATGCCGCGGAGGTAGTGGACGAGCTGGCCGCGCTGGCTGAGCCCGGCTTGATGGCGATCCAGTCCGGACGGTTTTTTGGGTGGGTCATGGGCGGAACTTTGCCCGCCGCCATGGCTGCCGATTGGCTCGTCTCTGCCTGGGACCAAAACACCGGGCTCCGGTTCGCCACTCCCGCCGCCGCTGCCATCGAGGAATCGGCCGCCGCCTGGCTTTTGGACCTCCTGCACCTGCCCGCGACTGCGACGTCGGATTCACCACGGGTGCCACAACCGCTAACTTCGTGGGGTTGGCAGCGGGCCGCCAATACCTGATGGACGAGGCCGGATGGGACCTCGAAGCGCTCGGCCTCAGCGGCGCACCGCGCATCACAACCTTTGCCGGCCGGGAACGGCATGCCGCAGTGGATCTGGCGTTGCGATACCTCGGTTTGGGCGCCTGCGTTCCGGTAGACGCCGATGACGAAGGCCGGATCTTCCCCCCGATGCCCTTGCTGATGCCATGGATCAGCAACCGGGGCCATCGTTGGTCTGCCTGCAAGCCGGCAACCTCCACTCCGGGGGCATTTGATCCCATGGAGGAAGCCATAGCTGTGGCACACGATCGCGGCGCGTGGGTGCACGTTGATGGTGCCTTTGGTTTGTGGGCCGCTGTGAGCCCGAAGCTGCGAGGCCGGCTGGCGGGTGTGGAAGACGCAGATTCGTGGGCAACGGATGCCCACAAGACCCTGAATGTCCCTTACGACTGTGGCCTGGCAATAGTGGCACGCCCGGAAGCCTGAGGCGTGCCTTCAGCGTTCACACGAGTTACCTCATTGCCACTGATGCCGGGCCTGGGGATCCTTTCGAGAAAGTTCCGGAGATGTCCCGCCGCGCCCGGGGGGCATTCCGGTCTGGGCCGCACTCAGGCAGCTCGGCCGGGACGGCGTGATTTCCATGGTTGAGCGCCTGGCAGCAAATGCCCGTGCTTTGGCTGACGGACTGTCCTCGATCCCTGGCGTGGAGGTGCTCAACGACGTCGTGTTCACGCAGGTCTCGGTGAGTTTCGGAAGCGATGACCGTACGCACCGGATCACCCAGCGGCTCATGGCAGAGGGCGCGGTCTGGATGTCCGGTTCGTCGTGGCGTGGCCGCGAGATCTTACGGATTTCGGTGAGCAATTGGACTACGGACGCCGGGGATGTCGCCGCGTCCATCGCAGCCGTGCGGGGGAGCGGTGGAGGCCGAACCGGAGGCATAGCGTTCTTCGGCACGCACCTGTGAAACGGCAAAGCCGCGCCCGTTCCCGCCATCCGCTCCAGTGGGTACTGGTGCGAACGGCGGCAACGGGCGCGGCAATCAAGCTGTCTGGCTTAGTACCAGTTGTTGGCCAAGTGGAAGCCCAGAGCGGCGGACGGGGATCCGTAACGCTCCTTGATGTAGTTCAGGCCCCCCCACTTGATCTGGGTCTGGTAGTTGGTTTCCCAGTCAGGACCAACGGTAGCCATCTTGGAAGCAGGCAGGGACTGGACGATGCCGTAGGCGCCGCTGGAAGCGTTCATCGCCGTGGTCTTCCAGTTCGATTCCTTCTCCCACAGCGTGTTCAGGGCAGTCATCTCGCCCGGGCCCCAGCCGTAGTTGCCAAGGATGCTCAGTGCGTACGCCTTGGCAGCAGCGGGGGGTCGTCCACGGCCTTGGGGGGGGCGGCAGCAGCAGCTGCGGCTTC